>JBLNFH010000205.1:0-7115 GCA_050263475.1 Deltaproteobacteria bacterium | reverse complement strand
GATCTCGGGGCATCCCGTCCCATCGCACCCACCGGCTCCGCCCTCGACGGGACCCTCACGCTGGACCAGCGGGTCTTCAAGTTCGACATCGGCGCCAAAGAGCTCCTTCGCGGCGGCACGGCGCTCTCCCTCGCCTTCGAGAACCAGCGCCAGGATACCAACACCTCGATCGCCCTGCTCTCGCCGGAATACCTCACGGCGATCACCCTTTCCGTACAGCAGCCCCTCCTGAAAAACCGCGGAAGGCAGGTGACGGAAGGGCCGTATCTCATCGCGCGCGCCGGGGCGGCGGCCAAGACGGAGGATTGGAAGGCCCGGGTGATGGATACCGTCGCCGCGACGCGGGCCGCTTTCTTTTCGTTCCTGGCCGCCACCCGCGAGGCGGACGTCCGAAAGACCGCCCTGGATCTGGCCGACCGCCTGATGAAGGAAACCGACGCCAGGATCGACGCGGGGGCGGCGGCCCCCATGGACCGGCTCCCGGCCGAAGCGGCGGCGGCGGCCCGGAAGGAGGAACTGATTCGCGCCGAGGCGGCGGCGCAGGCGGCGGCGGACGACCTGAAGACCGTCTTGGGACTGCGCTCCTCCGGCGAATGGATGGAGCGACTGGAGCCCGTGCCCCTGCAGGGAGACGCCTCCCGCCCCGGAGACGAGGAGACGTTCGAAGAGGCGCTCCGGCGACGGCCGGAGGTCACCGCGCAGGCCGAGCGCAGGAAACAGGCGGAGATCCAGGAAGCCGTTTCCAGGAATCAGACCCTGCCGTCCCTGGACGTTACGGTTTCCGGGGGGCTCTCCGGCCTGGCGGGATCCCCCATCTCCAACCCGCTGTTCCCCGTCTCCTCGGCGCCGATTGCGGGAAACTACCGGGACAGTCTCGACCAGATGGTTTCCGGAAGGTACTACAACTGGTTCGTGGGGCTGAAAACGGAGCTCCCCTGGAGATTCGACCGTGAGAAGGCCGAATGGGCCAGGGCCCGCTCCGCGCTCGACGAGCAGCGTCTCCTGGAAGAGGGGTTGTCCTTGCGGATCCGGTCGGAGGTGCGGAAATCCAGGCGGGACCTCGAGTCCGCCCTGGAAAGGATCGACGCGGCTCGGACATCGGTTGCGGCCGCATCCAAAAAACTGGAGGCGGAAGAGAAGAAGCTGGACCTGGGAAGATCCACCACGATCGAGGTGCTCCGGTTCCAGCAGGACCTTTCCGAGGCGCGCCTTTCCGAGATCCGCGCGCAGCTGGACGCATACGCGGCGCAGACCCGGCTCTGGCGGGCCGTGGGCGTTCTCCTCGACAGGGAAGGAATCGCCATCCGATGAACCGGAGGTTTCTTGCCGCCGGGGCCATCGTTCTCCTGGCGCTCGGGGCGGCGTTCGCCTATCACCGGTATTCCACCGGGATCGAGGTGGATGTCTTCGAGGCGAGGAACGGGAGGATCGAGGAGTACGTGACGTCGGTATCCGCCGGCACGGTGAAATCCCGGCAGGAATCCACGCTGTCCGCGGAGGTGGGGGGCAGGGTCGCGAAGGTCCTCGCCGCGGAAGGGACGACGGTGCGCAAGGGCGACCTGCTGGCGGTCCTCGAGGACCCGGAACTCGACGGGCAGATCGACGCCGCCCGCGCCGACGTCCTCTCCGCGCAGGAGGGCCTGCGGGAAGCGGAGGCGCGGCGCAGCGAGGCCGACCGGAGATACCGGGCGGATACCTCCCGGGCGGCGGCCGGCTTACGCCAGGCCAGGGAGGAGCATCGGCGCGCCACCGGGCTGTTCCGCGGCGGGTTCCTGTCGAAGTCGGAGATGGAGCAGGCGGACATGCGTCTGGTCAACGCGGAAGAAGAGGCGAAAATCGCCGCCGCCGGGGAGGACTCGGTCCGTGCGATCGGGCGGGAGATCGAGTCCCTGAAGGCCCGGGTGGTTTCCGCCGGCGCCAGGGCCACCTCCCTTGGCGACCGCCGGGCGAAGCTGCGCATCGAGGCGCCGTATGCGGGCATCGTGATCCGAAAGACCGTCGATGTGGGGGAGGTCAAGACGCCGGGGGCTCCCCTGTTCGTCCTGGCCGACCCCTCCGACATTTACATCGAGGCGCCCATCGATGAATCGGAGTCGGCGAAAATCCGCGTCGGCCAGAAGGTGAAGCTCTTCCCCGACGCCTACCTCGGGGAGACGTTCGCCGGCGTCGTCTCGGAGATCAAGCCGGTCGTCGAAGTGTCCAAGGAAGTCTCCCGTGCGAACGCCATCCGGATCCTCGCAACGGCCCCCCCGAAGCCGCTGCGGCTCGGCATGTCGGTGGACGTCGAGGTGCGGACGGGCGGAAAGGACAACGTCCTGCTCGCCCCCTCCGCCGCGGTCATGGAGCGCGAGGGGAGGAAATACGTCTACGTCGCAGAGAACGGGAAGGTCGTCCGAAAGGATGTGACGACCGGCATTTCCAACTGGGACTGGACGGAGATCCTCAAGGGAATTTCCCCGGGCGCCTCCGTCATCACCTCGCTCGAGATCAAGAACCTGGCCGCAGGGAGCCGTGTTGGGATCCGCAGCCGGAGGTGAGCCCCTCCTCCGCCTGAGGGGGGTCGACAAGGTCTACGAGGCCGGGGAGCACGCCGTGGTCGGCCTCGAGAGAATCGATCTCGACATCTACCCCGGCGACTTCCTCGCGGTGATGGGGCCTTCGGGATCGGGAAAATCCACCCTCATGAACATCCTCGGCTGCCTGGACGTCCCCACCGCGGGGAGCTATGAATTGAAGGGAACGCCCGTGAGCTCCCTTTCGCCGGAAGCCCTTGCGGCGATCCGGAACCGGGAGATCGGATTCATCTTCCAGGTGTTCCACCTCCTCCCCCGCTACACCGCCCTTCGGAACGTGGAACTCCCCCTGCTCTACGCCGGCGTCGGCAGGGAGGAGCGCACCCGGCGGGCGCTCGAGGCGCTCCGGGCCGTGGGGCTCGAGGACCGGAAGGGCCACCTCTCCAACCAGCTCTCCGGCGGGCAGAAGCAGAAGGTCGCCATCGCGCGCGCCCTCGTCAACCGTCCGTCCCTGCTGCTCGCCGACGAACCTACGGGGAACCTGGATTCCAGGTCCGGCGAAGAACTGATGGGGATCCTTGCCCGCATCAACTCGGAGGGATCGACGATCGTCCTGGTCACCCATGACCTCGCCATCGCACGGAACGCCCGCCGCATCGTCTATATCGTCGACGGCCGCCTGGTGACGGAAGACGAATACCGGGACCTGCGGGGATGAATCCCCTGGACCTCATCGCGGTCGCGCTCGACGCGCTGCGCGCCAACCGGCTCCGGTCGGCCCTCACGATGCTCGGCGTGATCATCGGGGTGGCCGCGGTCATCCTCCTGGTCTCCCTGGGGGAAGGGACGAAAAACTACGTCGAGGAGCAGTTCGCAGGGCTGGGCGCCAACATCCTGATCGTCACGCCCGGCAAGGTTGAGACCAAGGGGGGGCCGCCCGTCATCGGCGCGGCGCGCCACAAGCTGACCCTCGACGATTCCAGGATCCTCGAGAAAAAGGGGTACCTGTTCGGCGGGGTCGCCCCCGTGGTCCTGGGGACCGCGGAAGTGCGTTCCGGCTCCCGGTCGCGCAACGTCACCGTCCTGGGGGTCACTCCCGAATTTTCCCCCGTCCGGAACATCCACGTCGAGGTCGGCAGCTTCGTGACGGACGCGGACGTGGAGGCCAAGCGCAGGGTCTGCATGCTCGGGCGCACCGTCAAACGCGAACTGTTCGGTAACGCCAACGCGCTGGGGCAGGTCGTCAAGATTTCGGGGGCCCGGTTCCGCGTGATGGGCGTCATGGAGCGCAAGGGGGTCAGCCTGGGGTTCGATATCGACGACATCGCGTTCATCCCGGTGCGCACGGCGATGGACATCTTCGACACCGACGCGCTGGTCGAGATCCTCCTCTCGGTGCGGAACAAGAACGACATCGACAGCGGGAAGGAACTCGCCCGCTCCCTGCTGTTCAAGAACCACAACCGGCATGAGGACTTCACGATCACCAACCAGGCGGCGATCCTGTCGTCGCTGTTCACGATCCTGGACACGCTCACCTACGTCCTCGGGGGAATCGCGGCCATCTCCCTGCTGGTGGGGGGGATCGGCATCATGAACATCATGCTGGTGACCGTGAAGGAGCGCACGAACGAGATCGGGATCCGGAAGGCCGTCGGGGCGCGGAACCGGGACATCCTTCTGCAGTTCCTGCTGGAATCGACCACCCTGTCCGCCTCGGGAGGGCTCTGCGGGGTGCTCGTCGGCACGGCGGGGGCCGCCGCCATCCGGGCGCTCGCACCCAAAATCCCCGTGTCGGTGCCGCCGTGGGCCGTCCTCCTGGCCTTTACCTTTTCCGTTTTCGTGGGTATCTTCTTCGGAGTCTATCCCGCCCGGAAGGCGGCCGCTTTGCACCCGATCGAAGCGCTGAGGTATGAATGACCGGCAATCCGTCCCTGCGGGTAGGGCTCATCCCCTACGCGAACCTCGTCCCGATCTTCCACGCCCTCACGACCCATTTCCGCCTCGAGGATGTCCGCTTCGTGCCCGGAATGCCGTCGGAGCTCAACCGGATGCTCCGGGCGGGGCGGCTGGACATCTCCCCGTCCTCCTCCATCGAGTACGGGAAATACCCGGACCGGTACCTTCTCTGCCCGGGAATCTCGGTATCCTCCCGCTCGAAAGTGATGAGCGTGCTGCTGCTCTCGAACGACCCCCTGAAGCGGCTTCCGGACGGACCCATCGCGGTCACGCGGGCATCCGACACGTCGGTGGTGCTCCTTGAAATCCTGCTGCGGGAGTTCCTGGGGAAGCGGAACCGCATCGTGCGGACGAAGCTTCCCCCGGGAGAGGCGCTGCGCCGGCACCCCGCCTACCTCGCCATCGGGGACGAGGCGCTGCAGGCAAGTCTTTTCGGGGCCGCAAGGCACGTGACCGACATGGGGGAATGGTGGCGGCGGGAAACCGGGACGCCGTTCGTATTCGCGTTATGGATCATTTCCCGCAAGGCGCTCCCCCGCCGTCGAGAGGCCCTTCGCGCCTTCGCCGGCATGCTGCTCACCGCCAAAAAGATCGCCAGGGAATCCCTGAGGCGGCCCGAGCACCTTCGGATCGGCCCGGAGTGGATGCCGGGAGATCTGCTGACGGCCTATTGGAAGAACCTGTCCTACGACCTGGACGAGGAAGCGAAAGGGCTCCTGCGGTTCTACCAGCTCGCCAGGAAAATCGGGAAGATCCCGTCGGCGCCCCCGCTCCGTTTCCTCGATCTTTCCTGATGCATGCCGCATGGTACAATGAGCCATTCCCGCCGGGAGGGCTGCGATGATCCACAAGGACATGAAGATCGAGGACGTCCTTCGGAAATTCCCCCAGACGATCCCGGTCTTCGAGCGGTTCGGGATCGATTGCGCCGGCTGCCAGCTCTCCGAATTCGAGAACATCGAACATGGCGCCAAGGTCCACGGAATCAACGTGGAGGAGCTGCTGAAACGGCTGAATGAATCCCTGAACCGGTAACGGGATTATCCGTTGCCGCGGGCGTACTCGGCACGGGCGTCGTCGGACTCCCAGACGGTAACCCGGTGAAGGCGCGCCGGGGCGGGCACCATTCCCTCCATTTCCCGGAAAATGTAGCGGGCGATGTTTTCGGAGGACGGGTTCTCCACGTCGAACGGGGGGATCTCGTTCAGGTATTTATGGTCCAAGCCCGAAAGGATGTCGTGAAGGGCCCCCTTCATCGCCCGGAAGTCCATCGCCATTCCCCGGTCGTCCAGGCTCTCCGACACAACGGCTGCCTCCACCTGCCAGTTGTGGCCGTGCAGCCGCTCGCAGTTCCCCTCGTAGGCCCGAAGCAGGTGGGCCGCGGCGAACGACGAACGGACGGTCAGGGTGTATACCTCCATCTTCACGGCTCCGAGAGGGGAGAAAGCGTAATCCTTGATTTGGATGTCGCACGGGAAAACCAGTTTCTGATCTCCGACGCCCCCTTCTCCCGGAGAAGGTCCGTTCGGACCTTCACCTCCGTGCGTTCCTCCGGGGGGGAGCCCGAACGGTCGCGCTGCGCGATTTCCCGCCGCACCTCCTCGTCGTTCACCTCGATGAACACCGCGACGCGGCGCTCCAGGAAATCCCGAACGAGCAGCCTGCGCTGCACGAGTTCATGGATCTCCGCAACGGTGACGGCCGCCGCGCACGGGGAAGCGCAGTTCCGCGTCCGGGAGAGCGCATCGGCCTCCTCCGCCGCGAGGGCCGCGTTGTCCACGGTGCCCAGGCCCAGCTTCTTCTGTTCCTGGAGGACGAGGGTGTCCGCGATCAGCATTTCCCTGGCCCGGGACGGCGTCACCTCCCGGGGCGCCTGCCCCGGGACCGTCCCGCATCGATAAAAGCACGCCTCCCGCTCCACGTCCGACAGGAAGATCACCTCCCCGTTGACCGACGCCGCCACGGACTCGATCCTCCGGTACCCGTCGGGCGGCGCGGCCAGGCACGTCGCGGCGAGCGCCAGAATCACCGCGCATACCGGAAGCGCACGTTTCATCGCGCCATCTCGAAGGAAATATCCAGCGCCGGGGCCGAGTGCGTCAGGGCGCCGATGGAGATCGCCGCGACGCCCGTCCGCGCGTATTCCTCGACGTTTCCGAGGTGGATCCCTCCGGAGGCCTCCAGGAAGACGCGATCCCCGAAGCGCGCCACCGCTTCGCGAACCGTTTCGGGCGGCATGTTGTCGAGGAGAACGGCCTCGGCCCCCGCCGCCACCGCCCTTCCCGCGTCCTCCAGGCTCTCCACTTCGACCTCGACACGGACCAGGTGGGGGACGGAGGCACGGGCAGCCGCGACCGCATCGGGGATCCCCCCCGCGGCGCGGATTCCGTTCTCCTTGATCAGGATGCCGTCGGACAGGGAGAAGCGATGGTTGGCGCCTCCCCCCACCCGTACGGCGTATTTTTCCAGCGCCCGATGCAACGGCGTGGTTTTCCGGGTGTCCAGGATGCGGGCGCCGTGCGGGGCGGCTTTTTCAACGTATCGCGCGGTCACCGAGGCGATGCCGGAGAGCCGCTGCAGGAAATTCAGCGCCACGCGCTCGCCGCGCAGGAGACTGCCGGCCGGGCCGCTGGCCTCCCCCAC
>JBLNFH010000204.1:0-3720 GCA_050263475.1 Deltaproteobacteria bacterium | reverse complement strand
GACGTCTTCCCCACTCCGGGAGGGCCGACGAAGCACAGGATGGGGCCGCGCATCTGGTCGGTCAGCTTGTGCACGGCGAGGTACTCGAGCACGCGCTCCTTGACCTTCTCGAGCCCGTAGTGGTCCTCGTTCAGGACCTTCTCCGCCGTCTCGATGTCGAGCTTGTCCTCGGTGCGCTCCTGCCAGGGGATCGTGATGAGCCAGTCGACGTAGTTGCGGCTCACGGTGGCCTCGGCCGACATCGCGGACATCATCCGGAGCTTCTTGATCTCCTTCTGGGCCTTCTGCACCGCCTCCTTGCTCATCCCCTTTTTCTTGACCTTCTCCTCGAGCTCGTCCAGCTCCGTCTTCCCCTCGTCCCCCTGGCCGAGCTCCTTCTGGATGGCGCGCATCTGCTCGGTCAGGTAGAACTCCCGCTGCGTCCGCTCCATCTGCTTCTTGACGCGGCCCCGGATCCTCCGCTCGATCTCGAGGATCTCGATCTCCGCCTCCATCAGGCCCAGGATCTTCTCCAGGCGCTCCTTGTCGGACTCGATTTCCAGGACCGCCTGCTTTTCGGAGAGCTTGATCGGCAGGTGGGCGGCCACCGTGTCCGCTACCCGCGCGGGATCATGGACGGATCCCGCCTGGGAGAGCACCTCGGCCGGGATCTTCTTGCTGAGCTTGGCGTAGTTCTCGAAGGAGGCGAGGACGTTGCGGACCAGCGCCTCCGCGTGCGCGCCGGTGACCCGCTCCGACACGACCTCCTCGGTGCTCACCTGGAAGTAGCGGTCGTTGGGGAGATAGTGGACGACCCTGGCCCGTTCCCGCCCCTCGACGAGCACCTTGACCGTTCCGTCCGGGAGCTTGAGCAGCTGGATGATGTGGCTCACGGTGCCGAAGCGGTGGATGTCGCCTTCCGAAGGCTCGTTCGTCGAGGCGTCCTGCTGGGCGGCGAGGAAGATGAGCCGGTCGAGGGACAGGGCGGCCTCGAGCGCGGCGATCGACTTGTCGCGCCCCACGAACAACGGCACCACCATGTGGGGGAACACGACGATGTCGCGCAACGGCAGCAGCGGCAGGATCTTTTTCCTGTCTTCCATGCGATCCTCCACGGCGCGTACGGCCCCGCCCGGCGGGGGGGCCGCGGGCGTCACGCCAGCTCTGCCTTCTTTCCCTGCACGATCTCCGGGGGGACCTTGCCGCTGACCACGTCTTCCGAAATGATGCATTTCTTGATGTTGCTCTGGGAGGGGATCTCGTACATCACGTCGAGCATGATGTGCTCCAGGATGGACCGCAGGCCCCGGGCTCCCGCCTTCCGGTCGATCGCCTGGCGGGCGATCGTGTGCAGCGCGGGCTCGGAGAACTCCAGCTTCACGTTCTCGAACTCGAACAGCCTCTGGTACTGGCGCACGAGCGCGTTCTTGGGACGCGTCAGGATCTGGACCAGGGCGTCCTCGTCCAGCTCGTGAAGGGTGGCCAGCACGGGCAGCCGCCCCACGAATTCCGGGATCAGCCCGAACCGGATGAGGTCCTCCGGCTGCACGGACGCGAGCAGCCTCCCGAGGTTCCGCTCGTGGCTCGAGACGATGTCCGCGCCGAACCCCATCGTCTTCTTGGAGGTGCGCCGCTCCACGATCCCGTCGAGGCTGATGAACGCCCCGCCGCAGATGAAGAGGATGTTCGTCGTGTCCACCTTGATGAATTCCTGCTGGGGATGCTTGCGGCCGCCTTTCGGAGGGACGTTCGCCACGGTCCCCTCGAGGATTTTCAGCAGCGCCTGCTGCACGCCCTCCCCGGACACGTCGCGGGTAATGGAAGGGTTCTCGGACTTGCGGGCGATCTTGTCGATCTCGTCGATGTAGACGATCCCCTTCTGGGCCTTTTCCACGTCGTAGTCGGCCGACTGGAGGAGCGAGAGGATGATGTTCTCCACGTCCTCCCCGACGTAGCCCGCCTCGGTCAGCGTCGTCGCGTCGGCGATCGTGAACGGCACGTTCAGGATGCGGGCCAGGGTCTGCGCCAGCAGCGTCTTTCCGCTGCCGGTCGGCCCGAGCAGCAGGATGTTGGACTTCTGCAGCTCGATGCCGTCATGGGTGCGGGACTCGATCCGCTTGTAGTGGTTGTACACCGCCACCGAGAGGATCTTCTTGGCGCGCTCCTGCCCGACGACGTACTCGTCGAGGATCTTCTTGATCTCCGTGGGCTTGGGGAGCCGGCGCCGCTTCTCCTCTAGGGAGTGTTCGACCTCGGTCTCTTCCGAGATGATGTCGTTGCACAGCTCGACGCACTCGTCGCAGATGTACACCGTCGGGCCGGCGATCAGCTTCCGCACCTCGTTCTGCGCCTTGCCGCAGAACGAGCAGACCAGAAGGTTCGCCTTATCGTTGAATTTTCGGGTCACTTGCGGGCCTCCGTCAGTCCACGAGCGGTCTTGCGGTCATCTGCCGCTTGTCCACCACCTGGTCGATTATACCATAGGTGCACGCCTGCTCCGCCGACATGAAGTAGTCCCGCTCGGTGTCGGCGGCGATCCGCTCCAGGGTTTGCCCCGTGTGCTTGGCAAGGATCCGGTTCAGCTCCTCCCGCATCCGGAGGATCTCCTCTGCCTGGATCTTGATGTCGGTGGCCTGCCCCCGCGTCCCCCCCATGGGCTGGTGGATGAGGATCCGCGCATTGGGCAGCGCCGTGCGCTTCCCCGCGGCCCCGCCGGCCAGGAGCACCGCGGCCATCGAGGCGGCCTGCCCGATGCACACCGTGGCCACCTTGGGCTTGATGAACTGCATGGTGTCGTAGATCGCCATGCCGGCCGTCACGACCCCCCCGGGGGAGTTGATGTAGAGGTTCACGTCCTTGTCCGGGTCCTCGGCCTCGAGGAACAACAGCTGCGCGATGACCAGGTTCGCGATGTCGTCGTCGATCTGGTTCCCGATGAAGACGATCCGGTCCTTGAGCAGTCTCGAAAAGATGTCGTACGACCGCTCCCCGCGACTGGTCTGCTCCACCACGATGGGCACGAGGTTCATTCGGCTGCGACCTCCTCCTTGGCTTGGGCATTCTCGAGCAGGTACGCCATCACTTTCCGCTCCAGGAGCCGGCTCCGAAGGGCGTCCAGCCGCTCCTCGTCCCCGTAGAGTTCCCTCACCTTTTCATAGCTCATGTGCGCAGCGGTCGCCATGACCTTCATCTCGGACTCGATCTCCGAAAACGGCACGTCGATGGCTTCCTGTTTCGCGATCGCATCGAGCAACAGGGACACCCTGACGGACCGTTCCGCGTTCGGGACGAACCGTTCCTTCATCTTTTCGAAATCCATGTTCACTTTCTTTAGGTCGATCCCCTGGGACGCCAGCCGGTTCGCCGTCTCCTCGATCATGGTGTAGATCTGGCGGTCGACCAGCGACCGCGGCACGTCGAACGCATTCCGTTCCAGCAGGCCGTTCCGGACATCCTCCTCCGCACGATGGCGGGCCGCCTCTTCGCCCTCCGCCCGCAACCGTTCCGTCATCTTCGAGCGAAGCTCCTCCATGCTCTTTATATCACCGAAATTCTTTACGAAATCATCGTCGAGCTCCGGGAGGCGCTTTTCCCGGACTCCATTGACCTTGACGTCGAAGCTCACTTTCCGGCCCGCGTACTTCTTGTCGGGAACCTCCCCGGAAACCTCCACTTCGATCGTCTTCCGGTCCCCCGGTTTCGCGTCGGCAAGCGCCGCATCGAACTCCTTGCCGAAGGGGC
>JBLNFH010000203.1:0-2944 GCA_050263475.1 Deltaproteobacteria bacterium | reverse complement strand
AACCGTACCGGGAAACCGGCGTGGGACCGGATTCGCGACATACCTCGTCGGGCGTGTGCAGGTGAAGGGCAAAGTAAACGGCGAAGTCGCCGCCGTCGTCCGGAATTCCTTCGAGGATTTGAGCCGGGAAGACCAGCTTCGCGAGGAGATTCCCTCCTATACGCCCGTACCCATATCGCCCGGCGCGCCGGGGCTGGCGGCAGGCGTGATCTCGGGGCAGTGGGAAAACGAAGAGCTTGCCACGGGAAATTTCATCTACCTGAACCGGGGTTCCGCCGACGGGGTTGCCGTTGGGAATGTTTTCCGGCTGTTGGACGGCATGGAGAGGACATCGGGTGAGCCGTACGGCGCGAATACCCGCTTCCGGGTCGACGTCGGGCAGGCGGTCGTCGTCCGGGTGTCGCCCGAATATTCGACGGCGTATATCGCCAAAAGCCTCCAGTCGTTTCCCGCGGGAATCACCGCGATCCGCGGGACGGAAGAGGTCCGGTAAGGTCCCGAAGCCGGAGGCCTGAAGCATCCGGCACGGGTTTTGATCGGACAGGGCCTGAAAGGAGAACTTTCAGGCCCTGCCCCGATGACCAGCGAATCCGCACCGAGCGACATCCTTCTGCGGCTCAGCCTCGTGGAGGGCGTAACCGCAGGACACCTGCGCCGTCTGCGGCGTGCGGACCGCACTCCCTTCTTGCCGGATGCATCGGGGAAAACGGGGCAGGGGATTCTCCGCCGGGCCGTGGATGCGCTCACCTCCAGGGAGGCCGGGGAACGGGCCGACCGCGTCCGGCAAGCATGCGCGAAGGCGGCCATTCGCGTGATCCCGCTGGATTCCGTGGAGTACCCGCAGGCGTTGCGCACGATCCCGGATGCGCCGCTGGTGCTCTACCGGGCGGGGGATTCCGTCGCGGGGAACCAGGCCGTGGCGATCGTCGGCAGCCGCGCCCCGACGGCGCCTGCGAAGGAGTTCGCGGGAGATCTGGCGTCCGACCTTGCGGGGGCGGGCTGGACGGTGGTCAGCGGAATGGCGCGGGGGATCGATGCGTCGGCCCATGAAGGCGCGCTTCGGGGAGGCGGGAATACCGTGGCGGTCCTGGGCTGCGGAGTGGACGTCGTGTACCCCCCGGAGGCTTCCGGGCTTCGGAGACGGATCCTGGAACAGGGCTCGCTTCTCTCCGAGTATCCGCCGGGGACCCTTCCGCTCTCCCGTCATTTTCCCGCCAGGAACCGCATCATCAGCGGGATCTCGCGGGGCGTGGTCGTCGTGGAGGCGCCATGCCGAAGCGGCGCCCTGATCACCGCGCGGCTTGCGCTGGACCAGGGCAGGGAGGTCCTGGCCGTCCCGGGAAACCCCCTCTTTCCACATACGGCGGGCAGCAACCGGTTGATCCGGGAAGGCGCGGAGCCGGCGACCTGCGCAGAGGATGTGATTGCCGCACTGGCGGATACCGGCCGGGCCGCGGAAGGGAGACAAAGGGAGCGCAGGATCCTGGAGTATCTCTCCAGGCCGCGCCACGTGGACGAAATCTCGGAGGCGTTGGGGATCCCCCCGCAGGAGCTCCTCCCCGCCCTCCTGGAAATGGAGCTCAGGAAATTGCTTGTCAGAAGGGCGGGGGACTATTATAAAAAAATGTCCGAACGATAGAGACCGTCTCGAGGAATTCCTCGTGGAGGAAGGATGGCCAAGTCGCTAGTCGTCGTCGAGTCCCCTGCAAAGGCCAAGACGATACAGAAGATTCTCGGGAAGGGGTACCAGGTGCTCTCTTCCATGGGGCACGTGAAGGATCTGCCCAAGAGCCGCCTGGGCGTGGATATCGAAAACAATTTTTCCCCGACCTACATCGTCATCCGGGACCGGAAGAAAGTGCTCGGGGAGATCATAGAGGCGTCCCGCGAGGCAAAAATGGTGTACCTGGCGCCCGACCCCGACCGGGAAGGGGAAGCGATCGCCTGGCACATCGCCGATGCGATTCAGTCCGACAAGGGGAAAAAGAAGAAGGGAAAGGGGAAGAGGAAGGGCGACGAAAGTCCGATCACCCATCCGGAAATCCGCCGTGTTCTCTTCCACGAAATCACCCGGAAAGGGATCACGCGGGGGATGTCCGATCCCCTTCCCCTCGACAAGCGCAAATTCGATTCCCAGCAGGCACGGCGCATCCTGGACCGGCTCGTGGGGTACACGCTCAGCCCGCTCCTGTGGTCCAAGGTCCGACGGGGGCTTTCCGCGGGGAGAGTGCAGTCGGTGGCGGTGAAGATCGTGTGCGACCGGGAGCGGGAAATCCAGTCGTTCGTGCCGGAAGAATACTGGTCGCTGTCGGCCCGCCTGTCGGGCGGAGCCCCGCCGCCGTTCCTGGCGAAGCTTGTGGAGGTCGAGGGCCGGAAGGTACGGCTCCGGACGGAAGAAGAGACGCTCGCGTTGCGGAAGGCCGTGGAAAACGGGACCTTCGCGGTACGGGAGATACGGAAAAAGCTTCGGCGGCGCTCCGCACCAGGACCGTTCACCACCTCCAAGCTCCAGCAGGAGGGGGCAAGAGCGCTGCGGATGCCCCCCTACAAGACGATGATGGTGGCGCAATCTCTTTACGAAGGCATCGACATCCCGGGAGCGGGGCTTGTCGGCCTCATCACGTACATGCGGACCGATTCCGTACGTGTCGCGGATGAGGCGTTGGGGGCCGTAAGGGAGTATATCCGGACGGTCCACGGAGACGCCTACCTTCCCGAGACGCCCAACACGTACAAGAACAGGAAATCCTCCCAGGATGCTCACGAAGCGATCCGCCCCACGTCGATGGATCTGCCGCCCGAGAAGCTGAAGCCGATCCTTTCGCGCGACCAGCACCGGCTCTACTCCCTCATCTGGAACCGGTTCGTGGCTTCCCAGATGGCCCCGGCCGAATTCGACCAGACGACGATCGATATTTCCTGCGATGTCGCAGGGGGACCGCCG
>JBLNFH010000202.1:0-4328 GCA_050263475.1 Deltaproteobacteria bacterium | reverse complement strand
AGCCGTTCTTCAAGGATATGAAGGTTTACGACGCGCGCACCGACCGGGAGAAGAAGGGCTTCCATCAGTTGTACGAATTGCTGGTCGGCGGGGTGGCCAGGCTACTCGAAAGCCGTCACCGGCATGAGGTTGCGGCAAAAGCCGACGTCTCGGGCCCGGTGGGGAATCCCCGGCTCAGCAATTGGCAGATCATCGGCAAGCTCATCGAAAACGCGTTCTTCAAGACGATCCTTCCCGGTTTCGAAAAAGAGGCCTCCCGGGCGAAGCGCAAATGACGGGAGGGGAAGCGCCTGAAAGCGCGGCTATCGTTTCACGAGCTTGTATTCCGTCTCGAAGGAGGCGAACAGGTCCAGGTACCGCTCGACCGAGCTCGTCATGAGGAACCGGCTCCGGACGTCCTGCTTCGCCTGTTCCCCCAGTGTCCGCCGCAGCTTCTGGTCCTTGATCAGCCGGACGATCCGTTCCGCGGCCTCCTCTACCGAAGAGACGAGGAACCCGTTCTTCCCGTTTCGGATCTGGTGCCGGATCCCCCCGGCGTTTCCCCCGATCACCGGCGTCCCCTTCCACATGGCCTCCGCGACGGTCAACCCGAACCCTTCCCGGATCGATTTCTGCAGGACCACCGCGGCCCTCCGCTGGAGGGCGTTCACCAATGCGGAATCCTTGTCGCTCAAGATGATGATGCGCTCCTCCCGGCTGTCCAGGAGCGAGGCGTACACCTCGTGCCCTTCCGGGTCGTCCGTGGCAACGTTCCCCGACAGCACGAGCGTGCAATCCACTTCCTTCCGCGCGATCTTGTACGCGCGGATGACGCCCTCCGGGTCCTTCCAGCGGTCGAAACGCGATATCTGAACGACGAGCGGCAGGTCGGTGGGGATCTTGTGATGCGCGAGCCGTTCGGAGATCTCTTCCTCGGAGAGCTCCTGGTTCGTGCGGGAGAAGGGGTTGATCGTCGGGTAGAAGAACAGCTGCGGGGTCTTGAGTCGCTGCTTGTATTCCTTGAGCGTCAGGATCACCGCGTCGTACTGCTCGATGAAGGGGCGCAGGTAGCGGACGAGCTCCCGGTTCGGCTTCGTGAGGTCCACGTGGCAGCGCCAGATCCAGGGACCGTATTTCCGGTAGTGGCGGATCATCGCGAGCGGCTGCGGATCGTGAATGACCACGAAATCATGGGCGAGATGGTTCCGGACGGCGTTCTCGTGGATCACCTCTTCGTAAATCCGCTTTTTCCGTTCGGTGAGGTGGATCTCGCCGCCCTGGAGGGCGTTGTGCATTTTCTTCGTGACGCCGAAAAAATCGGGCGATCCCTGGATCACCCTCCAGCCCGTCCTGATCCCGAGGCGGTTCAGGAGCATCGTCATTGCGGACAGGATCTCCGCGACGCCGCCCCCGTAATACGTCGAACTGACGTGGGCGATGTGCAGATCCCGGAGCGGCTTCGCTTTCTTGAGGATTCTTTCGACCGTTTCCGCTCCGACGTACGGCTCGAAATCCTCTACCTGCGCGATCCGGTTCGGCTCCATTGCCCCCTCCCCTGTCGAGCCGGATCCCTTCCCGGATCGCGCGGATGATCTCTCCCGAATGCGTCTTCCCGAGTTTGCACCAATTATATGATGCCGGCCATGCAAGTGCAGCCAAAGACTAGGAGCGCATGACGGGCAACCCCGCGCATCCGGACGGAATCTAAAAAGGAAAACCTCAGCAGGATCGGGAAATACGATGGATAAAGGAAACCGGGGAGATGGGGGCAGGGGCATGGATTCTTTTATGGACAAGCACATAAGCAGGTCCGATTTCCTGAAGCTCGGGCTTGCCGCCGCGGGAGCGCTTTTCCTTCGGGGGGCATCCCGATGGGAGGGAACCCGGATGGCGGAAGCCGCGGAAAACATCCAGGTGTATTCCGTGGAGAAGAAGCGGCTCATCACGACCGCCAAAGTGGTGAAGACGGCGGCGGAGTGGAAGAAGCAGCTGACCACCCTGCAGTACGTGGTGACCCGTGAGAAAGGGACCGAGGAACCCAATAGCGGGCAGTACGTCAATAACCACGAGAAGGGAGTCTACCGGTGCGTCTGCTGCGGGAACGACCTCTTCCTTTCGGATACGAAGTACGATTCGGGGACCGGTTGGCCCAGCTTCTGGGCGCCCATCGCCGAGGAGAACATCCGGCGGAGACCCGACCACGGCCTCTGGCTGACCCGCACGGAGGTGGTGTGCGCCCGGTGCGATGCGCATCTCGGCCACGTCTTCAAGGACGGCCCGAAGCCTACCGGCCTGCGGTACTGCATGAACTCGGCCGCCCTGGTCTTCGTGAAAGCGGGGGTAGCTTGAGATGAGCGAGCTTTTCATCCTGGGCTTCCTGGCGATTTTCGCTCTTGTCGGCCAGGCAGGGGCGGTCCCCCCGATCGATGGCGCCCCCCGCGTGAAAACGGAGACGGCGACGTTCGCCCTCGGCTGATTCTGGGGACCGGACTCCCGGTTCGGGAGTCTCCCCGGCGTCATCCGGACCCGCGTGGGGTACACGGGGGGCGCCACGAAAAACCCGACGTACCGCAACCTGGGCGACCACGCCGAGTCCGTGCAGATCGAGTACGACCCGGCGCGGATCACGTATTCGCAGCTGCTGGATATCTTCTGGGCAAGCCATGACCCCGGGAGCCGTCCCTGGAAACGGCAATACATGTCGGCGATCTTCTATCATAACGAGAGGCAGCGCCGGCTTGCGGAACGGTCGCGCGACCGGGAGTCCGAGCGGGCCCATCACCCTGTCGCCACCGAGATCCTGCCTGCTGGAGAGTTTACCCCCGCGGAAGGATACCACCAGAAATTCGCCCTTCAGGGGATTTCGGAGCTTGCGCGGGAGCTGCGCGCCGTCTATCCCGGGGACGACGATTTCGCCGCGTCCACGGCGGCTGCCCGCATCAATGGGTACGTCGCGGGATACGGGAGCATGCGGCAGCTGGAGGCCGAAATCGATAGCCTCGGGTTGTCGGAGACGGGGAAACGCCGCCTCCGGGAGACCGTCCGCCGGTACGAGTCCCGCCGGGGGACCGTCACGGCGTCGGGGAGCGGCTGCCCCATCCCGTAGGGCTGCGTCAGGGATCGCATGACGTTCCCGATTGCGGGGTCAGGGGCAGTTTTGCGTAGGAGGAAACTTCCTTTCCGGCAGGAACAACCAAAAGAATCATGGAGAATGTCCTCGTACAGGCGCGGGAGACCGTGGATTCCGTGTACCGGACGGATTCACGGCGGATCCTGGCGACCCTTATTCGCCTGCTCGGCGATTTCGGGCTCGCGGAGGATGCGCTGCACGACGCCTTCCGGGCGGCCCTGGAGCAATGGGAGAGGGAAGGCGTCCCCTCTAATCCCCGGGCGTGGCTGGTTTCGACGGGACGATTCAAGGCCATCGACGCGCTGCGGCGGCGCGCCCGGCTCGACGATTCGCAGGCGGATATCATCGAGAGGCTCTCCGCCGACTCCGGCGACGCCTCTGAGCCGGACGACGGGAGCATCGAGGACGACCGGCTTCGGCTGATCTTCACCTGCTGTCATCCCGCACTTGCGCCGGACTCCCGCGTGGCGCTGACGCTGCGGGAGGTTTGCGGGCTGACGACCGAGGAGATCGCGCGTGCTTTCCTCACCCTCCCCTCCGCGCAGGCCCAACGCATCGTTCGCGCCAAGGCGAAGATCCGCGACGCACGCATTCCCTATCAGGTGCCGTCGCCGGGCGAACTCCCGAACCGACTGGAAACCGTGCTCCAGGTGGTCTACCTGGTGTTCAACGAGGGGTACTCCGCCTCGACGGGGGCGTCTCTCACCCGTCCCGATCTCTCGGGCGAGGCGATTCGCCTGGGGCGCCTCCTTGCCGAGCTGCTCCCGGAGCCGGAAGCGATGGGCCTTCTGGCGCTGATGCTGCTGCAGGAATCGAGGCGCGCCGCGCGCACTTCGCCTGCGGGCGACCTGATCCTGCTGGAAGACCAGGATCGGTCGCTCTGGAACCGGGAGCAGATCGCGGAAGGAAAGGCGCTGGTGGAACGGGCGCTGGCGTCGCGACGGTTCGGCCCCTACACCCTCCAGGCCGCTATTGCGTCGGTGCACGCCGAAGCGCCAACCCCGTCTGCGACGGACTGGCCGCGGATCGCCGGGTTATACGATGCGCTGTTACGGGCGGAGCCGTCTCCCGTGATCGAATTGAACCGCGCCGTGGCGGTTGCCATGCGCGACGGTCCCGGAGCGGGACTGGCGCTGATCGACGCCATCCGCGGGCGCGGCGATCGCGAGGAATACCACCTGGCGCATTCGGCGCGTGCGGAGCTTTGCCGCAGGTTGGG
>JBLNFH010000201.1:0-3466 GCA_050263475.1 Deltaproteobacteria bacterium | reverse complement strand
GCCCCCGGAAAGGCCGATGGGGCCGCAGGCTTGACGGCGGCCGGAGCGGCCACGCCCGGGAACGCCGGGGGAGCGGGGGGCGTCACGGTTGACGGCGCTACCGCCCCCGGAAAGGCCGATGGGGCGGGGGGCGTTACGGCCGGCGGCGTTGCCGCGGGCTGCGGGGATGCCTCCGGAAAGTGCGATGGAGCGGATGGCGTGTCGGCTGCCGGCGCGGCGGCTCCCGGGAGTGACGGAGTCTCGACGGTCGAAGCGGGGGACGCGTTTTGCCCTTCGGGCGAGGTCTCGACCGGCTTCTCTTGCACCTGCTCGATCGCCTGGGGGGGAGGCGACTCGACGTCTACCGCCCACGCCCCGGTGGCAATGACCCCCAACGCGATGACGGCCCAGGTCCGGATCCTCATCCTGTCCTCCTCTTGGATCTATCTGCGTCCCGGCAGATACGTCGGCCGCATTTGCCTGCTGCGGTTGAAGTCCAGGGGTTCCCTCGGCGCGGGCATCCCTACACCGGGCTGCGCGCTTGAAGGAGGCGTCGCCGCCGGCGGCGCGGCGGTCGGCGGCGAGGGCCGTACGGCCGGCGGAGCCCCGGTGGCGTTTCCACCCTTGGCCGGCACAGCCGGCTGGGGTGCGGCTGCGGGCGCGCGGGGGGGTCCCACGTCGGTGCGCACGGGAGCCTGTCCGGGCGGTCCTTTCGGCCCGCCCGCGTACAGCGGCAGCAGGAACTCTTTGCCGTCGGCGATAAGGGTGATGCCGTCCGCCCCGATATCCTTCACCTTGAAGCCGGGCAGCATATCTCCGGGCCCCACCTCCCACCGTTCCTGCCGGCCGGTCCCCGCTTTTCCGACCACGACCCCCTTCTTCTCATCGCCAAGCAGCAGGACCCCCAGCAGGGTGAAGCGCGACATTTCCGCATCGTAGTTCCGTTTCGGCGGCGCCGCGGCGGTCTCCTCCCGAAACGGCGTCCGGTCCGGGCGAAAAACCGGACGTGCAAGGATGGACGCCGCCATGCCGGACAGATCGACCGGGGGAGGCGGTTCGGCCCCGGTAAGGCCGGCCGGCGCAGCCGCGGTCCCCGCCGCGGGGGGAGGGATGGCGGCCGCCACCGGGGTCGTCCACGCCTCGTACGTCCGCCAACCGAAGAAGATAGCCGCGAGCGCAAGGACGGGGATCAGGAACGCGGGCGATTTCATTCCTCCGCCCCCTCTCCCCTCGACGGCGCGGCGGCGTCGGAGATCCCCGCGATCACGATGGAGACCACCAGCATCTCGCGCCGGTTCACTGACGCGGCGCCGTAGAAGCCGGAACTGACGGAGACCTTCTTTACCTTGAGGATCTTGGAGTGCCGCGGAATCTCGGTGAGAATACCGACGAGCCCCTCCGAGGTGGTCTGGAGGTCCAGCTGGACCGCCACCTCGGAGTACTCCCCTTTCTGCACCGGGGCGAGGGTGCGCATGGAGGTCAGGCGGGTGCCCGCACGTTCCACCCACGGCTTGAGGATCCCCTGCAGGGCGGCGCCTGCGGCGGCGGGGTTGTCCCCGGGGAGAATCCCTTCCTCGAGCTGCTCCAGCCGTTCGCCGGCATCCGCGAACGCCTCGTCGACCTTTCCTTCCCCCTGCGCCGCCAGCCGGTAGTGGGCCAGGGTCGCGCGGCGCTGGGGGATGTCGGCCCGCGACTTCCTGAAGGATTGAAGCGCCGGGTACGCGCCGAACCGGATCACCGCAAGGACCAGCAGGAACCCCGCGCACAGAAGCAGGATCAGGCGCTCGCGGTGCGACAGGGCGCGCAGCTTCGCCTGGAGGTGGGAGACAAGGTTCACGGCTTGCCTCCCGCCGGTTTCTGCGGGGGAACCGGGGCAAACTCCGAACGGATCTGGAACCGCTCGAAGTTGTCCGCCTGGCGGGTGATCGGCGATGCGAACTCCACCTTCCGGAACTGGCCGTCCCGGGACAGGAGGGGGAAGATCTCGTTGGCGGAGGGGGAGATCCCGTCGATCTCGACCTTCCGCCCCTCGACGCGAAGCCCCGTCAGCCAGGTTCCCTGGGGAAGGCGGTCGGTCAGCTGGCGAAGGACGAGCACCGGCTCCTCGCGGCCGGAACTCGCCTCGTGCAGCACGGCGATCCGCCCTTCCAGCTCGTTCACCACGGCAAGGGACGATTCCACGCGCTCCACGGCGGGACGCAGCGAGGCGATTTCGCCGTCGAGCCGCTGCAGTTCCTGTCTCGTCCGCAGGACGACGGTCGACGGCCAGGCGATCCCCAGCAGCAGGGCAGCCGCGGCGAGCGCGCCAACGACCGCGCGGGTCGCCTTCCTCAGGCCGGCGCCTTCCTTCTCCGGGGAGAGAAGGTCGAGCTCCCCTTCGGACAGCGCCGCGCCGTAGGCTCCCAGCGCCTCCCATACCGGGGCGGCGTTCGCGGGCCCTTCGTCGCCCGACATCGCGTCCGCCGCGCGGGATTCGAACCCGTCGACCGGCCGATACGTTTCCGTACCCTGCGCCCCGAACCGGCCGTCGAGGTGCCATCCGGACGGGGCGAGCACCGCGACCCCGCCTTCCTCGTCGCCCGGGGAAACGTCGACCAGGGCGTCCTGAAGGAGAGAGAGCGCCTCCGCCGGCGCCGCAGCCGCAGGGCAACCCCTCGCCGCGGAAAAAAACGGCTCCCCTCCCTCCATGACCGTGCACTCCACCGCCCCGTCCACTTCCCGCAGGACCGCCCGGAGCGCTCCCCCGTTTTCCGCCGGCTCGCCGATCCCCCGGCAGGCCGCGGACAGCGCCCAGCCGGAAGGCACGGCCCCGACCAGGGAGAGGCCTGCGCGCGATACCATCTCTTCCCAGCGGCCGATGTATTCGGCCGGGGCCGCCACGACGACCTGGCGGACCATTTTGCCGCCCGGGGCATCGCCCGCGCTGCGCCAGTTGAATTTCAGCCGGGAAGAGGGCATGGGGAAGAGCCGGTCCAGCTCCAGCGCAAGAGCGGTCCGCAGGTCCTTTTCCTTGAGGGGCGGAAACAGGATCCGGGCGAGGAACACCCTTTCGGCGGGAATGGCAAGCCTCGCATCGCTTCCCGCCAGGCCGTTCCGGGTCACGTAATCGAGCAGGGCGCTCTCCGCCTCTTCCAGCCGTGCCTGCTCCCGGTCGCCGCGCAGCTCGAAGACCGCCGGGGGCACCGCGACGACGGGGCGGCCGACGCCGTATCGGACAGCCGAAAGCGCAAGACGCTTTCCCGAAGGGTCGATCCCCACCACGGTCCGGAACAGGTTCACCGGTCAGATCCCCTCGCCCACGGCGGTATAGTCCCTCCAACGCAGTATCTTACCCGATTTCCCCCCCGCCCCGCCGATTTCCACCAGGCACTCGATCCCCCGCACGAGTTTCCCGCCGGCCGTTCCGACCGAGACGATCGTGTACACGCGGGTGGGCCGGGATGGGGAAAGGTTCTTGATCGCCGAGGGCGAAACTCCCTCTCCCGCC
>JBLNFH010000200.1:0-8119 GCA_050263475.1 Deltaproteobacteria bacterium | reverse complement strand
ATGAGGACGTTCCTGAAAACTTTCGTCTGAAGTTCAGGGACGTTCTTTAACTTTACTTTTTGCCCGGGACGTTCTTGTACTTAAAAATGATTCTGTTCGAAAGTTCAAGAACGTCCCTGGGCTTTCAAAAACCTTGAAAAAGTAAAGTTAAAGAACGTCCCCAGACGAAAGTTTTCAGGAACCGCCCTGAATCGTTTTACTCATCAGGGCGGCGAAGAGGATCCCCGCGGCAGCCTCCACGAGCCCGAACAGGATGGAAATCCGGTCCAGCCCCAAACCCACCGGCATCACGGCGCCGATCAGCATCCCGGCCAGCCCGACGTTCGCCATCCAGAACTGGGCTTCCGCCCACCCGATGTGAACGACCCTTGGAAGGCCGAAGAACATCGTGGGGATCAGCTTGAACCCGATGCCGTAGATCAGGAAGAGGACGAACCCGATCAGCAGCATGTGGGCGTGGACGAACTGGAAATTGTCGCTTCCGAAGGCCATCATCCCCACGCCCAGGAGCAGGCCGAGCGCCAGGTAGAAGAAGGCCGCGCGGATATACCGCCTGCAGAGGCGGTGCAGCCTGTCCTGGGTGGTGCGGTCCTGGACGGAGGGGTCGATCACGTCGTCCCCTCGCTCACGGAAAACGCCCCGGGGGGAAGAGAAGGATCGGCGACGAAGACGACGCGCGCCCCGCACATCCTTTCCAGCGCGGTGAGGTTCTCGCGTTTCTGGTTCAGCAGCGCCTCCAGGAGATGCGGCGACACGCGGACCGCCACGTCCTTTGCCGGGTCCCGCGACAGCTCGTTGTGGACCCGCCGCAGGAGGCGCACCATCACGGCGTCCGGCGTCGGAACGGAACCCGTCCCCGCGCACGCATCGCACCCTTTCAGCACGACATCGTAGAAGGAGATCCCCATCCGCTGCCGGCTGATCCCCACCAGCCCGAATTTCCCCATGCCGGAGACGTCGCTTTTCGCCTTGTCCTTCTTCAGCATGTCCTTCAGGGTCTTCTCCACGTCCTTGATGTGGTTCCGGTTCTCCATGTCGATGAAGTCGACGACGATCAGCCCCCCCATGTCGCGGATCCGGAGCTGGCGCCCCACTTCCGCCGCCGCCTCCTTGTTGGTCCGGTAGGCCGTGTCCTCGATGTCCCGGTCCTTGGAGGACCGGCCGGAGTTCACGTCGATCGACCAGAGCGCCTCGGTCCGGTCGATCACGATATGCCCGCCGGAGGGAAGCGCCACCTTGCGCGCACAGGCCCTCTCCAGCTGCTCCTCGAGGTTGAACTTGGAGAACAGGGGCCGCTTCTGGCGGTAGAGCTTGAGCTTCGCCTTCTGCTTCGGGTAGTAGACGTCGAAGAACGCCTGGGCCTTGCGGAACGAATCGGCCGAGTTCATCAGGACTTCCGATACGTCGGACCCGTAGTTGTCCCTGAGCGTCCGGATGACGATGTCCTGCTCCTCGTAGAGCAGCGCCGGCGCCTTCTGCGTGCGCGCCCCCTCGACCGTCCGGTCCCACAGCTTGAGCAGGTTTTCGAGGTCCGCCTTGAGTCCTTTCAGGGGCTGGCCCGCCCCCACCGTCCGGACGATGAATCCCAGGTGGTCCGGATAGGAGAGCTTCTCCATGTTCTTCCGGATCCGCTCCCGCTCCTTCTCGTTCGCGATCTTCTTCGAGATCCCGTATCGCTTCATCCCCAGCATCATCACGAGGTACCGCCCCGCGATGCTGATGTAGGAGGTGAGGGCCGCCCCCTTGATGGAGGATTCCTCCTTGGTCACCTGTACCAGGATCTCCATCCCGGGGCGCAGGTGGGGGCGCTTGTCCCCCTCGTTCCACGTCCCCAGGTTCTCCATGAGGGCTCCTCCGCAGTATTCGTTCAGGGGGAGGAAGCCGTGCCGCCCCCCGCCGAACTCGACGAAGGCCGCCTCGATCGCGTGGGCGACGTTCACCACCTTGCCCTTGTAGATGTTCCCCTTGAACTGCTTCCTGCGCTGGTTCTCCACCTCGAAATAATCGAGATTCCCGTCGCTGACGAACGCCACCCGGATCTCCTCCGGATGGATCCCGTCGATCAGCATCACCTTCCGCGGACCCTTTCCCGCGGGCTCGGCGGATTCCTCCTCCCCGTGCTCCTCCCCGTACTCCTCTCCGTACTCCGCGTCCTCGACCGCCGGCTCGATCCCCCCCGCGGCCTCCGGTTCCGCCCCGGCCTCCTCGGAGGAGGTTCCCCCCGCGCCGATGTCGATCTCTTCCTGCGCGGAGGCGCCTTCGAGGGCGGTCTCCGCTGCCTGCGGCGGGGGCAGCCCTTTCCCGCGGCGGCGCCCGCGGCGCCGGCTACGGCGGCGTCCCTTCCTCGGCTCTCCCCCGGCCTCTGCCGGGCGCGCGCCCTCCGTCCCTTGCGGCTCCGCGGCGGGCGCCTCCCCTTCCCCCGCCGGAACCTCCTCCGGCGCCGACGGGATCTCCCCGGGTACCGCGGGAGTCGCCTCCCCAGCATCGGGGGCGAATCCGGCGCCCGACGGACCTTCCGGCACGGTGGGCTCCGCCTGCGGCCGGTCCGCTGGCGGCGCCTGGCCTCCCTTGGCTCCACGCCGGCGGGACCTGCGGCGGCGGCCCTTGGGCGCGGCGGCGACCCCCTCGACCGTATCGGCGACCTCCTGGATCTCCGGCGGCGTCAGCGCTTCCGGCGGGACCGGAGGCTGCGGAGGCTGGCCTTCTTCCGGCGGAGCGGCTTCCGCATCCCATGGTGCCTCGGCGGAGGCGGGCTCCCCGCCCGGAGGCGGCTCGCCGCCGGGAGTCAGGCCGCCCTCCTGCGATTCGGGCGGGGCGGCTTCCGCCGCCGCCCCCTCCTTCCGCCGGGGGCGCCGCCTCCAGTACTGGCGCTTCCCTTTTTTTTCCGTCATCGATTTCCTCCTGAACGATCGGGCTCGAGGAACCTCGGAAGGATCCCCGGAAGTTCGCACACGTCGCCCACCACCGCGTGGGCGGGAGAGGACTCCTCCCTGCCCCTCACCCAGACGGTGAACATGCCGAGCTCGCGGGCCGGGAGCAGGTTCTCGCGGACGTCCTCGCAGAACAGGGAGGCCTCCGCGCGCGCTCCGGTCGCCTGCAGGAGCTTGGCGTACGGGTAGGGCGACGGCTTTGCGACGTATTCCATGAACTCGATCCCGTAGATCCCCTCCATCAGGTCCTCCACCCCCAGGGCGTCCAGGACCCGGCGCGCGTAGGACTCCGACCCGTTGGTGAACACCACCCGCCTTCCCGGCAGCCCGGCAAGCATCCTTCGGAGTTCGGGCCGCGCGGGGACGATCTCGGGGATCGGGACATCGTGGACGTACTCGAGGTATTCCCCCGGCGGCACGTCGTGGTACCGCATGAGTCCGCGCAGCGTGGTCCCGAACTCGCCGAGGAATTCCTTTCGGACGCGACGGGCGGTTTCGGGGTCCACGCCGAGCTTCTCCTGGACGTAGCGCTCGATGCGGGCGTCCACGATCCGCCAGAGGCTCACCTCCGGCGGGTAGAGCGTGTTGTCCAGGTCGAAGATGAACAGCGGCTGCGCCCCCATGGCTATTCCCCGCCCACGGCGATTTCCGATACCGCCAGGGAGGGGGAGCCCAGGTTCCCGAACCAGCGGAAATCGGAGCCGACCGCCGTCACCTCGCGGAGAAGGGAGAGAACGTTCCCGGAAACGGCGAATCCCCGAACCGGCTCCCTCTCCTCGCCGTTCTCGAACCGGATGCCCGCCGCGCCGACGGAAAAATCCCCCGACACGGGGTCGGCGGTGTGGATCCCCAGGAATTCGGTCAGCAGGACCCCCGTCCCCGCCTGGCGCAGCAGTTCGGGGAGCGTTTTGCCGCCGGGGGCGATGCCCAGGTTCGAGACGCCCACCGAGGGAGGAACCTTCGGGCCCGTGCGGGAGCAGCTGGCGGTCGTGCCCATCCCCGTTTTTCTTCCCCAGAAAGAGTCCGCCAAATATCCCTTCAGCACCCCATCCTCCACCAGGACGTTCCGCCGGCACGGGGACCCCTCCCCGTCGAACGCCCGAGCCCCGCTGCCCTGCGGGTCCAGGGGATCGTCGAGGATCCGTACCTTCGGGGAGGCGACCGGCCGGCCCAGCTTCCCCGCAAGCATCGACTTCCCCTTGGACACCTGCGAGGCGAGGAAGGAAGGGATCAATACCTCGAGGAGCTCGGCGGCGGCGAAGTTCTCGATGACCGCCATGTAGCGGCCCGTAGGCAGCCGGCGGGCCCCCAGCATGCGCACCGCGCGCCGGCCGGCCTCCTCCGCCACGGCGTCCGCCGACAGGGAGGCGAATCGCCTGTCGAACGCGAAGCCGTATCCGGTCTGCCCCTCGTCCCCCTGCTCGGCCACCGATTCCACGGTGGCGACGTATCCCGACGAACGCCGGGATCCCTCCGCGCCGGCCGAATTCCGGAAGCTCAGCTCGCTGACCGTCTCCACCAGGCAACCCGAGCGGACCCGCTTCAACCGGGTGTCGAACGCAAGGGTCAGGCGCTCCAGCCCGGCGGCAAACTCCGCCTTTTCCCGGTCCGGGACGGTCTCCCAGGAGGAATCGTACAGGGGGGGTTCCGGGAAGTCCCCGCCCGGATCGGGCAGGCCGTACGAGGGGTCCGGATCCGAGGCGTCGGCGCTGAAAAGCGCCGCCTCGACCATCCGGGCGATCTCGTCGCCGCTGTCCCGAAAGCCGTAGGAAAATCCCATCCTGCCGTTCCGGAAGATGCGGACGCCCAGGGAGAAGACGTCCGAGAAGGCGATGGAGTCGATGCCGCCCCCGCGCGCATCGTAGCGGCGCACCCGCTCCCGCACGCGGTACAGTTCCGACTCTCCTCCCCCGCGCCGCGCGACTTCCCGCTCGACGAGGCCGAAAAGGGCCTCAGGCATGCCGGGTCCCGGATAGGTCGGTCACCAGCGCGACTTCGTCGCAGTCCGGGAACTTGGAGCATTTGAGGCAGTCCGACCAGATCTTGTGCGGGAGCTCGGATTTGTCCACCCGCTTGAATCCCAGTTTCTCGAAGAACCCCGGCTTGTAGGTGAGGGCGAACACGCGGGTGATCCCGAGGACGATCGCCTCCGACAGGCACGCCTCCACCAGCTCCGTCCCCACGCCGCGTCCCATCCGGTCGTCCCGCACCGCAAGCGAGCGGACCTCGGCGAGGTCCTCCCACATGAGGTGGATCGCCGCCGACCCGATCACCTCGCCCCCGTCCTCCACGTGCACGAAATAGTCGCGCAGGTTCTCGTAGATCTCGCTGAGCGACCGGGGAAGCATGTCCCCCTTGCGGGCGTACTCGGCGATCAGTTTCTGGATCGCCTTGACGTCTCCCATTCTCGCCTTCCGGATCATCCTCCCGCGGCCCTCTCGATCAGCTCCTTGGCGTGCGCGCGCGCCTCTCCCGTCACCTCCGACCCGGAGATCATGCGCGCCAACTCCACTATCCTATCCTGTTTCGCGAGCGGTTTCACGCTGGTGGTGACGGATCCGCGGCCGGAGGTCTTGCTGACCAGCAGGTGGCTGTCCGCAAAGGCCGCCACCTGGGGAAGGTGCGTCACGCAGACCACCTGCGCCGAGCCCGCAAGCTCCTTCAGCCGCGCCCCCACCCGCTCCGCCACGCGGCCGCCGATCCCCGTGTCGATCTCGTCGAAGACCATGGTCTTGCCCGCCTGGCCGCGGGAGGATGCGTTCCGCAGGGCCAGCATCACCCGGGAGAGCTCCCCCCCCGACGCCGTCTGCGACAAGGGGCGCATCTCCTGCCCCGGGTTGGCGCTGAACAGGAGCTCCGCCTCGTCGAGCCCCGCCGCGGCAAGGGCCGAAGCCTCCGGTTTCCTGGAGACCACCTCGGGCCGGAACTTCGCCCCGTCGAGCGCCACGCGCGACAGCTCCTTTTCCACGGCCGCCCCCATGCGTTTCGCCCCCGCCTGCCTTCCCCCGCTCAATGCGGCTGCCGCGGCGACGCATGCCTCTTCCTCGGCCGAAAGCGATGCGCGCACCTTGCGCTCCGCCTCGAGCTCCTCGTCCAGGGAGCTCCGCTCCGCCCGCAATTCGTCCAGGTGCGCGATCAGCCCCGGGACCTCCATCGAGTATTTCCGCTTCAGGCGGCGGATCTCGCTCAGGCGCTCCTCGATCTGCTCCCGCCGGGCCGCGTCGAAGGTCACCCTCCCCGCCCGGGAAACGATCTCGCGCGCCAGGTCCTGGAGCTCGCGCTGGACGGCCCGGATGCGCTCCCCCAGCTCCTCCAGGCGCGGGTCGGCGGAGGCCGCTTCCCGCACCTTGGCGGCGGCGGCCGTTATCGACGCCGCCGCGGAATATTCGGAGGAGGACAGGGCCTCCTCGGCGTCCCGCAGGGCCGCCTGGATCTTCGACGCGTTCCGGAAGGAAGCATGGGACGCGGCCAGCTCCTCCTCCTCCCCCGGTACCAGGGCGGCACGCGAGAGCTCCGCGATCCGGAAATCGAGCGACTCGATCCGCGCGCGCGCGCTTTCGGCCCGCGCGGCGGCGTCCGAAGCCTCCCGCCGCAGCGCCGACACCCGCCGGTACCGGCGGCGGGCATCCCTTGCCTGCGGAAGGGTTCCGGAGAACTCGTCGATCGCCGCCAGGGCCGCCGGCCGCGACAGCAGGAAGGGGACGCTGTGCTGGCCCACC
The DNA here is from genome assembly GCA_050263475.1 of Deltaproteobacteria bacterium. GTDB lineage: Bacteria > Desulfobacterota > Deferrimicrobia > Deferrimicrobiales > Deferrimicrobiaceae > FEB-35. Next base: position 1,470 of record JBLNFH010000200.1, on the reverse strand, counting down.
AGTTCCACCAGCATCGGTGCCAGCTCCGCGAGGACGGACTGCGCGGCCGCCCGCCCGTTGAAGTACGCCCGGCTTCTTCCGGAAGCGGGGATGACGCGGCGCAGGACGAGTTCCTCCTCCCACGGGAACCCGGCTTCCTCCCACGCGTCCTTCAGGTCTTCCCGCCCGGACAGGTCGAACATCGCCGAGACTTCCGCCTCGGACTCGCCGGTCCTCACCGCCGCCGGATCCGACTTTTCGCCCAGGGCGAGGCGGACCGCTTCCACGAGGATCGACTTGCCGGCGCCCGTTTCCCCCGTGACGATGTTCAGGCCGGGGGCGAAGGGTACGCGGACGTCTTCGAAGATGGCCAGGTTGCGGACGGACAGCTCGATCAGCATCGCGGGGTCGGGATCACCGCTCTCCCCACTTCAGCTTGGTGCGCAGGACCGTGAAGTAGTCCTTCGAGGGAGACCGGAAGAACCGCAGGGGAGCATCCGCCTTCTTCACCTCGATCACGTCCCCCTCGCGGAGCCCGAACCCCACCTGCCCGTCCAGCGTGAGGAACACGTCGGTTTCCCGGGAGCGCAGCTCCGCCCGGACCACCATGTCGTCCGGGATGACCAGCGGCCGGTTCGTGAGCGTGTGCGGGCAGATCGGCGTGATGAGGATCGTGCGCAGCATCGGGTAGACGATGGGACCCTGCGCGGAGAGGGAGTATCCCGTCGACCCCGTGGGGGTGGAGATGATGAGGCCGTCGGCCTTGAAGGTGGACAGGTACATTTCCCCCACGGTCGTCTCGATATCGATGATCTTGGCCAGCGCCCCCTTGTTGACGACGACGTCGTTCAGGACCGTGTAATTGGCCACCCGCTCCCCCAGGCGGTGGACGTGGGCGACCAGCATCATCCTCTCGTCGTAGTCGAAGTCGTAGGAGAAGATCTTCTCCAGGACGGGATACAGCTCGTCCAGGGTGATCGCGGTGAGGAATCCCAGCGCCCCGAGGTTCACGCCGAGGATCGGCTTTCCGGAGGTCCCCACCACCCTCGCGGCGGACAGGAGCGTGCCGTCGCCGCCCAGGACGATGAGGAAATCGCATTTTTCGGGCAGCTTGGAACGAACGACGGCGTCCCCCCGGCGGACGAGGGCCGCGGTTTCCCGGTCGAGCACCACCCCCCGGCCGTTGGAGGTGAGCCACTCGCAGAGATCGGATACGATCTTTTCCGCCCGGGGGTCGGTATGCTTGGCGATGATCCCGGCGCACTTCATGGGGGATTAGCATAATATATCGGAAGGCAAAGGGAAAGGGACGGCAGACCGTAAAACATGCCCCCGGGCGAACCGCGAAAACTGCCCCGCGCATTTTACGACCGCGACACCGTCGTGGTCGCCCGGGAACTGCTCGGGAAACGCCTGGTGCATCGGTTGGGCGGCATCGAGCGCGCCGGCAGGATCGTGGAGGTCGAGGCGTACCTGGGGCCCCGTGATCTC
>JBLNFH010000199.1:0-3503 GCA_050263475.1 Deltaproteobacteria bacterium | reverse complement strand
ATCGCATCACCGCCTGGCGAACCGTTTCGGGAGGCATGTTGTCGAGGAGTATGGCATCGGCGCCCGCCTCCACCGCCCTCCCCGCATCCTCCAGGCTCTCCACCTCGACCTCGACCCGGACCAGGTGGGGGACGAAGGCACGGGCAGCCGTCACCGCCTCGGGGATCCCCCCCGCGGTGCGGATGCCGTTCTCCTTGATCAGGATGCCATCGGAGAGAGAGAAGCGATGGTTGGAGCCCCCTCCCACCCGCACGGCGTATTTTTCCAGTGCCCGAAGCAACGGCGTCGTTTTCCGGGTGTCCAGGATGCGGGTGCCGTACGGTGCAGCCTTTTCCACGTACCGCGCGGTCGCCGAGGCGATGCCGGAGAGCCGCTGCAGGAAATTCAGCGCCACCCGTTCGCCGCGCAGGAGGCTGCCGGCAGGACCGCCGGCCTCTCCCACCCGCTCGCCGGCCGCTACGCGGCGGCCTTCCTCGACGAAGGTCACCGACACCGCGGCATCGACTTGACGGAAAACCTCGACGGCGACCGGGCCTCCGCAGAAGACGCCCGCCGCCCCCGCGAGAAACGCCCCGCGCGCCGGCCCCGGGAACGCCGCCCCGAAGGGGTCCCCGAACGGGGCGTCCTCCCGCAGCGCGGCGTGGACCAGGTCCTCGAATTCCAGCGGGTGGATCACGAAAGGTACCGGGTCACCAGGTCCAGGTTCCTGGACAGCTTGGAGAGCTTCTCCTCGAGATCGCCCTTGCGCGAGCGGTGGGCATCGACGATGTCCGCCGGTGCGTTCGACACGAATTTCTCGTTGGAAAGCTTCGCGGTCACCATGGACAGCTCGGCGCCGGCCCTGTCGATCTCCTTGCGGAGCCGCCGGGCCTCCTGGTCGAAGTCGATGAGACCCGCCAGGGGAAGGCAGACCTCGACGTCGTTCACGACCGCGGTCGCGTCCGCGACCGGCAGGTACTCGGGGTCTTTATAGACCACGGTTCCCGCGCGCGCCAGCCGGAGCAGGATCTCCTCGTGCTCCCGCAGGAAGGCCAGCTCCTCGACCTGGCCCTTGAGCCGGACCTCCACCCTCTTGGCGGGGGGGACGTTCAGCTCGCTGCGGATATTGCGCACCGCCCGGATCACCTCCATCAGGCGGCCCATGTTCTCCTCCACGTCGACGTCGATCTTCCCCGGGTCCGCGGTCGGATAGCCCTGAAGGGAGACGCTGTCCCGCCTTCCGGCCGGCCGGCGGTCCCCCCCCGGCAGCGATTGCCAGATCTCCTCCGTGAGGAACGGGATGAACGGATGGCCGAGGACCAGGATCGACTCGAACACCCGGAGAAGGACGGCCCGCTGGTTTTGGCGGGTGAGCGGGTCCGCCTCGGGGGAAAGGGCGGGCTTGATCATCTCGACGTACCAGTCGCAGAACTCGTGCCACGTGAACTGGTAAAACGCGGATCCCGCGTCGTTGAAGCGGAACTCCTCGATCCCCCGGCGGATCTCGTCGATCACGCGCTGGAGGCGGGACAGGATCCACCGGTCCACGACCGAAAGCCCGGCCGGCAGCTCCCGGGGCGTCTCGTCGTCGACATGCATCCGGGTGAAACGTCCGGCCTGGAAGATCTTGTTCATGAAATTGCGGTATCCCTCCACCCGGTCGTCGGACATCCGGATGTCGCGGCCCTGGGCGGCCAGCGCCACCAGGGTGAACCGGAAGGCGTCCGTGCCGCTGCGATCCATCACCTCCAGCGGGTCGATGACGTTCCCCCGCGTCTTGCTCATCTTCTCCCCCCTGGCATCCCGCACGAGGGCGTGGATCACGACGTCGCGGAACGGGGGCTTCCCGGTGAACTCGATCCCCATCATCATCATCCGCGCGACCCAGAAGAACAGGATGTCGAATCCGGTCACCAGGGCGGACGTCGGGTAGTACCGCGCAAGGTCGGGGGTCTCCTCGGGCCACCCCAGCGTCGAGAACGGCCACAGTCCCGAGGAGAACCACGTGTCGAGAACGTCTTCCTCCTGCCGGAGCTGGGACTCCCCGCAGGAGGGGCAACGAACCGGCGGCTCCACGTCGACCGTCGTCTGCCCGCAGCCGGTGCAGTGATACGCGGGGATCCGGTGCCCCCACCAGATCTGGCGGGAGATGCACCAGTCGCGGATGTTCTCCATCCATTCGAAGTAGGTCTTCTCCCACTGGGCCGGGATGATGCGGGTCTCCCCGGACTTGACGGCCCGGATCGCCGGCTCCGCCAGCGGCTTCGTCCGGACGAACCATTGAATGCTCTCCGAGGGTTCCACGACCGTATGGCACCTGTAGCAGTGGCCGACGTTGTGAAGGTAGGGCTCTTCCTTCACCAGGAGATTTTCCGCCTTCAGCTGTTCCACGACGGCCTCGCGGCAGGCGAACCGGTCCATGCCCGCGAAGGCCCCCGCCTCGTCCGTCATCTTCCCGGATTCGTCGATCACCCGCACCGAAGGAAGCTCGTGCCGCTTCGCCACCTCGAAATCGTTCGGGTCGTGCGCGGGAGTGATCTTCACCGCGCCGGTCCCGAACTCCCGGTCGACCATCTCGTCGGAAATCAGGGGGATGGGCCGGTTCGCGAGCGGGAGGCGCAGGGTCGCGCCGACGCGGCCGGAAAACCGCTCGTCGCCGGGGTTCACGGCGACGGCGGTATCCCCCAGCATCGTTTCGGGGCGGGTCGTCGCCACCACCACGCTGCGGCGGCCGGACAACTCCGGGTAACGGATATAGTAGAGCGCTCCGCGCGTCTCCTCGTAGCTGACCTCGAGGTCGGACAGCGCCGTGCGGCATCGGGGGCACCAGTTGATGATGTAGCGCCCGCGGTAGATGAGCCCCTTCCGGTACAGGCGGACGAAGGCCTCGCGGACGGCCCGGGAGAGCCCGTCGTCCATCGTGAACCGCTCCCGTTCCCAGTCGCAGGACGCGCCCAGGCGCTTGAGCTGCTTCAGGATGACGCCGCCGCTTTCCTCCTTCCACTTCCACACCCGGGCGATGAACTTCTCCCGCCCCAAATCCTGGCGGCTGATCCCCTCCTTGGCCAGCAGCCGCTCTACCACGTTCTGCGTTGCGATGCCGGCATGGTCGGTCCCCGGCAGCCAGAGGGTATTGCGCCCGAGCATCCGGTTGTACCGGACGAGCACATCCTGCAGCGTGATATTCAGGGCGTGCCCCATGTGCAGGGAACCGGTGACGTTGGGAGGGGGGATGACGATCGAATACGCCTCTCCCGGGCGGGTCGGGTCGGCCTGGAATAATCCCCGCTCCATCCAGAACGCGTACCACCGCTCTTCGATCCCTTTCGGGTCGTAAGCCTTGTCCTGCTCCTGGCCCGCCATCAGGGAGATTTTTTCTCGGTCTTCTCGCGGATCCGGGAGATCTCCTCGCGGATCAGCGCCTCTGCGGCCTGCGGGATGACCTCCCACGCCACCGTTTCGACGGATTCCCGGATCTTCTCGGAGAATTCCGCCACGATGCGGTCCATCTGCTCCCACAGGAC
>JBLNFH010000198.1:0-6478 GCA_050263475.1 Deltaproteobacteria bacterium | reverse complement strand
GTGCCGTAGATTGGAGCGGGAGCCCAGCCTATGCTTTTATATGTTCGGGTGATCTAACCTGCGCCACCTTTTTGATCATCCGGTAGAACATATTTGCTCCACTCAATAATCCGGTCCCAATCTGGGCACATACTCTGACTGGGTGCCGGATACACTTTTCTCAACGACAACTTCGAGAAGATGACCTTCGGGTTATGAGCCCGAAGGTAAAAGGCAGGAAAACAGCAGGTCATGCAAGGTAGAGCAAATCTGGACTCTGGCCGGGCGATCGTCGCTGACGTGTATTAGTCACAAAAGGACGTCCGAAGAAAACCCCTTCGCATCGTTTTTTCCATGATGACCCTCCGTTCCATGAGCTGGAAGGGAGGTCTGCCAGCGAAAAAGAAACTTCCAATCAGGAAACGGCCAAGATCGCTCAAGAATTCGGGCAGTCAGGCGCGGATGGATAGGGCGTGGTGGAAGACGTTGCGGGGGGCCCAGCGGGCCTTGATACACTGCAGTCGGGAGTAATTGTCCCTGTAGTACAGCGTGTGCCAGGGCGAGACGTCCTCCCACTTCGGAGAATCCAATCGGTAATCAGCAATGTCCAGAGATCGGGAGAAGAAAGGAGACCGTCATGGCACGCCTCGTCCGATTCCATCAGACCGGTGGCCCGGAAGTGTTGAAGGTCGAGCACGTGGACGTACCGCCGCCGGGGCCGGGAGAAGTCCGCATCGCGGTGAAGGCGCTTGGCCTGAACCGGGCCGAGGCAATGTTCCGTTCGGGCCATTACCTGGAGCCACCCACGTTCCCCGCCCGCCTCGGTTACGAGGCGGCAGGTACCGTCGCGGAGCTCGGCGAAGGCGTGCAGGGCTTTAAGGTCGGCGACGCCGTCAGCACCATCCCGGCGTTCTCGCAGAACCAGTATGGCGTCTACGGCGACACGGCAACCGTGCCGGCCTTTGCGGTGGCCAGGCACCCTGCGTCGCTGTCGTGGGCCGAGGCGGCGGCGGTCTGGATGCAATATGCCACCGCGTACGGCGCATTGATCGACATTGCGGAAATGAAGGCGGGCGACACGCTGCTGATCCCGGCGGCTTCCAGCAGCGTGGGCATCGCCGCCATCCAGATTGCACGGATGATCGGCGCCACGCCCGTGGCGCTCACGCGCGGCAGCGGCAAGCGCAAGGCTTTGCTTACCGCCGGTGCGGCGCACGTCATCGCAACCGAAGAGCAGGATCTGGTCGCCGAGACGAACAAGCTCACCGGGGGGAAGGGAGCCCGCATCGTCTTCGACCCGGTGGGCGGGCCCACCGTCGCCAAGCTGACGGCGGCGATGGCCGAGCGCGGCATCCTGTTCCTGTACGGCGTCCTCAGTACCGACCCGACACCGCTGCCGCTGTTGGATGTGTTGGCCAAGTCGCTGACCATCCGCGGCTATCTCCTGTTTGAAGTCACCCAAGATCCGCAGCGGCTCGAACGAGCCAAGAAGTTCATCGTCGACGGTTTGTCCGCGGGCAAGCTCAAGCCGGTGGTCGCCAAGACGTTCCCGCTCGATCAGATCGTCGAGGCGCACCGGTACTTGGAGTCGAACCAGCAAGTCGGCAAGATCGTAGTGACGGTCTAAGCGCGGGACATGGGACTTTCCGGGCAAGGGGAGCTGGAAGACGGAACCAAGAGGGAGGCTCCGCTCATCGTATGATTCGAGCATCGAACGGTGCGCGCGCAGGTCGAAAAGCGGAAGGCGTCATGAACACCCCGGCAATGGCCGGGAACGAAAGGAGACCCCATGCAGAAAATCACACCGTTCCTTTGGTTCGATGACAACGCCGAAGAGGCGGCGAAATTCTACACCTCCATCTTCCGGAATTCGAAGATCGTAAGTGTTTCACGCTACGGCGAAGCGGCGTCAAAGGCGTCCGGAAGACCGAAGGGATCCGTGATGACCGTGGCGTTCGAGCTGGAAGGACAGCCGTTCGTCGCGATGAACGGCGGCCCTGCAGCATTTTCGTTCACGCCCGCCATATCGTTGTTCGTGAACTGCGATACGCAGAAGGAAATCGACGGGCTGTGGGAGAAGCTGACCGACGGCGGGGAAGCGGTGGAATGCGGCTGGCTCAAGGACAAATACGGCGTGTCCTGGCAGATCGTTCCTTCGGGCATCGTCGAGATGATAAGCGATCGGGACCCCGCACGATCGGATAGGGTCATGCAGGCGGTTGTCAAAATGAAAAAACTCGACATGGAGGTGTTGAAGAAAGCCTATGGGCAACCGCAAGCCGACACGGGCGGCTATCGGAAAAAGTCGGCCTGACGGGGGCGATTTCCCGGTGCGAACGGCGGGATCGAAGATTCATGTTCTACCCGCGGCGATGGCGGCGCTGTTGACGATGTCTTTGTCAACGGCACCGGTCGCCGCGCCGGAGGGCGCCCCGGGCGTCAAAACCGGCTACGCCCCGGTGAACGGTCTCAAGATGTATTACGAGATCCACGGCGCCGCGAACGGCAAAACGCCGCCGCTGGTCCTGCTTCACGGCGGCGGATCGACCATCGACACTTCCTTCGGAAAGGTCCTGCCGTCCTTCGCGAAGACCCGGCAGGTGATCGCCTTCGAGCAGCAGGGACACGGGCACACCGCCGACGTCGTCGATCGGCCGTACAGCTTCGAGCAGTCTGCGGACGACGCCGCCGCTCTCCTCCGGCATCTCAAGATCGAACGGGCCGATTTCTTCGGCTACAGCAACGGCGGCAGCATCGCCCTTCAGATCGCTATCCGGCATCCGGGGCTGGCGCGCAAACTGGTCGTCGCCTCGGCCATGTTCAAGCGCGACGGACTCTACCCCGAATTCTGGGATTCGATGAAACATGCGACCCTGGAGAGCATGCCGCTCGAGTTGAAGGAGGCCTACCTCAAGGTCGCACCGCACCCCGAACAGTTGCCGACGTTCCACGACAAGTGCGCGAGAAGGATGATGGAGTTCAAGGACTGGCGCGCAGCAGACATTCGATCGATCACGGCGCCCACGATGTTGATGGTCGCCGACGGCGACATCGTCCGCCCCGAGCACGCCGTCGAGATGTTCCGGCTGCTCCCCCATGGACAGCTCGCGGTGCTCCCCGGCACGGATCACATGACGCTCGTCACGCGCGCCGACTGGCAGGTTTCAATGATCGAGGCGTTTCTTGACGCGCCCATGCCGAATCCTGCGTCGAGTGGGAAGGCAATGACCGAAGGAGCAGACCGATAGACCGCGAGGAGACGATCACGTGAAACGCTTTGAAGGCAAGGTGGCGGTGGGGACGGGCGGAAACAGCGGTATCGGCCTGACGACCGCCAGGGCCTTCGCGCGATAAGGAGCCGGACATCCAAACATTGCGGAGGCGGATGTGCCGATCATCGCGACCATAGGTGGTATTGGCCTGATCGCGGTGGTCCTGTGGGAGGGATTCGAGACCATCGTCCTGCCACGGCGTGTAACCCGCCGTTTCCGTCTTACACGGTTTTTCTACCGGCGCACCTGGCGGCCATGGTCGAAGATGGTCGGCTCCGTCGTCCCGGGTAGATGGCAGGAAACCTGGCTGAGCGTGTTCGGCCCGCTGTCACTCCTCCTGCTCCTGAGCATCTGGGCCGGGGGGCTGATCACAGGCTTTGCCCTCCTCCACTGGGCAGCCGGCTCTGCCGTTCTGGCCCGGGAAGGGAGCTACGGATTTCTCACTGACCTGTACTTGAGCGGCACCACCTTCTTTACCCTCGGGATCGGGGACGTCGTCCCCCGGAGCGCCGTGGCGCGCATTCTCGTGGTGATTGAATCGGGGATGGGTTTCGCGTTCCTCGCCCTGGTGATCGGTTACCTCCCGGCCCTCAACCAGTCCTTCGCCCGCCGCGAGGTGAGCATCTCGCTTCTGGATGCCCGCGCCGGCTCCCCTCCCACCGCCGCCGAAATGCTCCTCCGGCACGGCCACGAGCGGGGGATGGAGGCGCTCCGGCAACTCCTCCACGAATGGGAGCGATGGTCGGCGGAGTTCCTCGAGGGGCACCTCTCCTATCCGGTCCTCGCGTATTTCCGTTCGCAGCACGACAACGAATCGTGGCTGGAGGCTTTAACGGCGATCCTCGACACCTGCGCACTGGTTATGGCCGGCCTGGAGGGGGCTTGCGAGCGCCAGGCGGAACTCACCTTCGCAATGGCTCGGCACGCCGTGGTCGACCTTTGCCTGGTCTTCAGGACCGGGCCGCGGGAGCCGAAACATAACCGTCTGCCGCCCGAGACGCTGGCCGCACTACGGGCAGCACTGGCGACTGCGGGCATCAAGCTCCACGAGGGAGAGGCTGTCGAACTGAAGCTGGGGGAGCTAAGGGGGATGTACGAGCCGTATATTTATGCCCTGTCCACGTACTTCCATGTCGGCATACCTCCCTGGATCGCTGTGGAAAGGAGGACTGACAACTGGCAGGGGAACATCCAGGCTCCGCGGAGCGGCGAGAAGAACGTTGCCCCCGGAAGGGGAAAAGGGGAGCATTTCTAGAAAACAGCTCATTTCGCGGAGTTCTCCAGGCGCCCCCCGAACTGAAACCGCATCGCCGACAGCAGCTTGTCCTGGAAATCCGCCTCCCCGCGCGAGGCGAATCGCTCCTCCACCTTCCGGAGGTCGGCTACTTCGGTCAGGTCCGCCGCCAGTACCTCCGCCGATGCCCCATGGTCTGCATGTTGCCCTATGTATTTAATGCGGCCTGGTTTGAGTGCGGCTCGCAGGGGCCTGCATCCGCTCCGATGCCCGCCGCTCCGCATCCTCACGGGCTCGACGTGATCCGATCACGCAGGAATCGCAAGGATGTCTGGAAGCGACGAACGCGCCTCTCGCCTCTTCCGGTGTCGGGGTCTTCCGTCGACCGAGGCATGCGACTGCGTCCCGTTCGTAATCGCACTGTGACATGGTATCTCCCTCCCATGCCGTATAGAGCGACCGAATCCGGATTCGGTTCCCCGACATTCTGCCCCGCCGCCTCACCACGCTCGAAATGACTCGAAGTCACACGCTTCAGCCTCAAGTAGAGGGATTGGACGATCCCATTTTACAGGGCGAACCCGGGGAATCCTCCGAAGAACCACGGCATCCGAATATCTTACGAGCCGATGTCGATTTCCGGGATCCCCGGACGACTACTGGACAAAGGCGGAGATCCTCAGGGAGGCGCACATATGAACCCGCATCGTTGCTGCCAAATCGCCACGAACCGCCCACGTTCCGAGCCGATCGCAGCCCAATCCACGGACGACGGGCCGCATCGGCTCAAGATCGGCAGGCGTTTTGTTGACCTCGCCGGTTGGGGCGCTGCGGCGGCCATCCTGGCGCTCCTGCCGAAGTGCCCCGTGTGTCTTGCGTTATACGTGATGGTTTGGACGGGAGTCTGGCTTCCGCTGACAACCGCAACGTACCTCCGGGCGTCGCTGCTGATTCTATGCGTCGCCTCGCTGCTGTGCCTGACGGCGATGTTCCTGTACCGGTATCCCTTCGTAAAAGAGGCTCTTTCAAGAGCGAAAGGCCGGAGGTCCACGATCCGGCCCAAGGAGAATACGCAATGAAAACGACCGACACGATACTTCCGAAAGTAGTGACGCGGGCCGAGTGGCTCGCTGCGCGCAAGGAGCTGCTCGCCAAGGAGAAGGAACTCACCCGTCTAAGAGACGCGCTGAACGCCGACCGCCGCAGGCTGCCGATGGTCCAGCTGGAGAAGGAGTACGTTTTCGACAGCCCCCGCGGCAAGGCGAGCCTGCTCGACCTGTTCGAGGGGCGCAACCAGCTCATCGTCTACCACTTCATGTGGCTGTGGGAGGACGGCAAGCCGCTGGATCGGGGCTGCCCGAGCTGCTCCGGGTTCGCCGACCACATCGCAAGGGGGCACCTGACGCATCTGCACGCCCGCGGGACCTCCCTGGCCCTTGTCTCCCGGGCGCCGCTGGCCAGGATCGCGCCGTTCAAGGCGCGCATGGGGTGGACCATCCCCTGGTACTCCTCTTCCGGCAGCGACTTCAACTTCGACTTCCACGTTTCCTTCGACGAGTCCGTTGCGCCGATCGAGTACAACTACATGACCATCGCCGAGCACGAAAAGGCGGGCACATCCTACTACTTCGAGGGGAGCCAGCCCTTCGATCTGCACGGCTTGAGCTGCTTCCTGCGCGACGGCGACAAGGTTTACCACACCTATTCCACGTACGGCCGCGGCGCGGAGGCGGTAGGCGGCGCGTATTATTTCCTCGACCTGACGGCGCTCGGCCGGCAGGAGGACTGGGAAGAGCCGAAGGGCCGGGCAACCGGACTCGGAGCGCCGGCCGGCAGCGACAAGATCGTCTACCCCGATGAATACGAGGAGTCGGAAAAGGCGAGTTAAGTCTTTAATCTACCGGAGGAATCCATGCTGAAGAAAATTGCCATAGTATTCGCAGTCCTGGTCGTCGCTCTTCTCGGTTATGCCACGACAAGGCCCGATACTTTC
>JBLNFH010000197.1:0-4019 GCA_050263475.1 Deltaproteobacteria bacterium | reverse complement strand
CTACCTGGACATCACGCGCAAGGGCGCGTCCTTCATCCGCGAGCGGTTCCCCAACATCCACGAGACCTGCCTCTCGTTCGGCATCGACATGACCAAAGAGGCGATCCCGGTCGTGCCGGCGGCGCACTACCTGTGCGGCGGGGTGAGGACCGACCTCGACGCCGAGACCGACATCCGCCGGCTCTTCGCCGTCGGCGAGTGCGCCTGCACGGGGCTGCACGGGGCCAACCGCCTTGCCTCCAACTCGCTGCTGGAGGCGCTGGTCTTTTCCGCACGCGCCATCCGGCGGTCGAATGAGCTCTATGTCGGCAAACCCCGCCCCCGGCTCCGCGTACCGAAATGGGAACCCGGCAAGGCGCAGGAATCCGACGAGGCGGTGGTCGTGTCCCAGAACTGGGACGAGATCCGCCGGCTGATGTGGAACTACGTCGGCATCGTCCGCTCGAACAAGCGGCTGTCGCGGGCGCTCGACCGGATCGAGCTGCTGAAGCGGGAGATCCAGGAGTACTACTGGAACTTCAAGGTGACGGGGGACCTGCTCGAGCTGCGCAACATCTGCACCACCGCGGAGCTGATCGTGCGGTGCGCCATGCAGCGCAAGGAGAGCCGCGGCCTGCACACGACGATCGACTACCCGTACCTCGACGACGACCACGGCCGCAAGGACACCCTCATCCGGCGCGAGCGGTTCTAGTCCGCGGCGTGCGCCGTGAACGGAAGGCGCCTGCCTCCTGGGGGTCCGTGCTCACTCTCGCCTTCGGCTCCCCTGCATCCGGCACCACGTGCTCCTCGATCCCTTTCTCGCGCTTCGTTTATCATGTGTGGATTGCCAAGCCGGTCGTTACAAGGATGGGGGGTCTTCATCGGTTCCGCCTCGGCGACTCGCTGCGCCGGACCCCCCTTCGGCTGCGCCTTCCGTGCCGGGCGCACAACCGCAGACGGTGTTCCCTGCGCCGGATAACGCAGCTAGCGGCTCCGCCGGCGGAGCCGCCGCAGGAGGGGGGCGGAGGGAGGTAAAGCGCAGCCGCGCGGGTCCATCGCGCGGCGAGCCACGACCGGAGTCCCCCCTCCGAGGCGGCGCAGCCGTTCGAGGCGATCATGCTGCGGCATCCCGCGAGGAAGAAGGCGGAATCAGGGAGCGGGGCTACGGGGCGGCTCGAGTCACTCCCAGGCGAGGACGGCGCGGCCCTGGACGCCCGTGAGGACGAGTTTCAGGCGAGGCCCGCCGGGCTTGGGCGGCGGCCCCTCCAGCGCCTCCTTCGGGAACGCCACTTCGTAGGCGCGGTACCACGTCCCGGAGTAGGGGAAAAACCGGGTGATCTCCTCGGGGCGCAGCCCGGACTTTTGGATGTAAGCCGGCTCGAAGTCCTTCTCGTCCGCGCGGACCACCCGCAAGGACCAGAGCGTCCCCGTCTTCTCGAGGTCGTTGCCCTTCTCGTCGGGAATGAAGAGGGCGACGAAGAACCGCACGTACCGGTCGGATTCCCCCTTCCACTGGCTGATCACCTTCTCCTTCCGCTCGTCGTCGAGGTAGTAGATGTTCGAGTATTCCTCCGAGAACGCCCGGATCCACTCCGGGGACAGCCAGGTGGCCGAGAGGATGAACCGCGTGTCGAGCCCGTCGTGCACTTCCTTCGTCCGCGTGTACGTTTCCGTCGTCCGGGCGTACGTGGGCGATCCCTTCACCTTTTCATAGAGCGTCGCCACACGGGTCCCGCAGGCCGGGGCGGATACGACCGCCGCCAGAAGCGCCACGGACAATGCGACCCCGTACCGATGCCGGCGAAGGTCAGGCATGCTCCACGTCCTCTTTCAGGAACATCGGTTCCAGGCGGTACCCCTTGTCGGCGATGACGGCGGCGCCCCCCTCGTTCCGGTCGACGATGCACAGCACCCGGGAGACCGTCAGGCCGGAGCCTTCCGCCCGCTCGATCGCCCGGAGAGTGGAAGCGCCGGTGGTCACGACATCCTCCACGATCGCCACCTTCATCCCCTCCCGGAGGTTCTTCGTCCCCTCCACCCACTGGGCGGTGCCGTGCTTCTTGGGCTCCTTCCGGATGATGAACGCCGGGATCGGCCGGCCGCGAAGGGCGCTGGTCAGGGACACCGCCGTGACGATGGGGTCCGCCCCGAGGGTGATCCCGCCGACCGCCTCGGGCCACTCCCCTTTCTCCAGCATCTCGCAGAACAGGCGTCCGCAGAGGACCGCCCCTTCCGCGGTGAGCGTCGTCTGCTTGCAGTCGATGTAGAAGTCGGACTCGCGACCCGAGGAAAGGATCACCTTGCGCTTCTCGTAGCTGTTCACCTTGAGGAGCGCAAGGAACCGCTCCCGGTCGCTGATGCCGCCGGCCTGCAGCTGGGACATGGCTTCTCCGCCTCCCGCCCGTGGGATGAGGTTATTTTATATGCGGACGGAGCCGCGGAACAGCGGAAGCTGTTCCTCGCTCTCCGGGATCTCAAGCGGCACCGGGTACGCCCCGGAGAAACAGGAATCGCAATATCCCTTTTCCGTCCTGGGCACGCATGCGTGCAGCGCGTCGATGGTCATGTAGCCGAGGGAGTCGGAAGTGAGGTACGTGTTGATCTCCTCGAGGCTGTGCGTGGCCGCGATGAGGTCCCTGCGGAGCGGGGTGTCGATGCCGTAGTAGCAGGGGTACGCGGTGGGCGGGGAGCTGATGCGGACGTGGACCTCCTTCGCCCCCGCCGCGCGGATCATCTTGATGATCTTGCGCCCCGTCGTGCCGCGCACGATGGAGTCGTCGACCACGACGACGCGCTTCCCCTCCACCACCCCGCGAACCGCGTTCAGCTTGATCTTGACGCCGAAGTGGCGGATCGACTGCTGCGGCTCGATGAAGGTCCGTCCGACGTAGTGGTTCCGGATGAGCCCCATTTCGAAGGGGATCCCCGACTCTTCCGAGTAGCCGATCGCGGCCGGCACGCCGGAGTCGGGGACCGGGACGACGACGTCCGCATCCACGGGGTGCATCCGGGCGAGCTCGCGCCCCAGGCGCTTGCGGACCTCGTAAACGGTCACCCCCCCCATGATCGAATCGGGGCGGGAGAAATAGATGTACTCGAAGACGCAGAAGTGGGCCGGCGCCGGGAAGAAGGGATGCGAGGAGTGGACCCCGCGCTCGTCGATCACGAGCATCTCCCCGGGCTCGACGTCCCGGACCAGCTCCCCCTCGATGAGGTCCAGGGCGCACGACTCCGAGCAGACGACATGCCCCCCCTTGATCTTCCCCAGCACCATGGGCCGGATGCCATGAGGGTCGCGCACCGCGATCAGCTTGTCGCGCGTCAGGAACACGAGCGAATAGGCCCCGCGAACCCGGCTCAGCGCGTCGACGATCCGCTCCTCGATCCTGCCCCGGCGCGAGTGCGCGATCAGGTGAACGATGACTTCCGTGTCCATCGTGGACTGGAAGATCGACCCGTTCACCTCCAGCTCCTGCTTCAAGGTCTGCGCGTTGACCAGGTTCCCGTTGTGGGCGATCGCGATCGAGCCGTTCTCGAAATCGACGACGAACGGCTGCGCGTTCTTCAGCTCCGAGGAGCCGGTCGTCGAGTAGCGGACGTGCCCGATGGAGAGGTGGCCCGGAAGGCGCTCCAGGACCTCCTCGGAGAAGATGTCCGCGACCAGCCCCATCTCCTTGTGGAAGGTGATCACGTGGCCGTCCGAGGTGGCGATCCCGGCGCTCTCCTGGCCCCGGTGCTGCAGCGCGTACAGGCCCAGGTACGTCAGGTTGGACGCCTCGGGATGGCCGATGACACCGAAGATTCCGCACATGGCAGGTTTATTTCCCCCCCTCGATTGTCCCGATCCCGGTTTTCGTTCCCCGCGCGAGGCTTAACTTTATTATTGTAATACGGAACCCCGCGGCGAACGAAATCCGCCCGGCGGTCTTCCCGGTCGTCATGTCGCCATTTCCGGCCTGCGTCGTCATTCCCTTCCCGATCCCCCCCCGAAGACCCGGTCGAAGATCGCATCGATGCTTTTGAGGTAATACCGGATG
>JBLNFH010000196.1:0-3356 GCA_050263475.1 Deltaproteobacteria bacterium | reverse complement strand
GGATTTCGCCCCTCCAACCTCCTTGTGAGGTACCCTGTGCCCGACCTGCCTGAAGACAGATACAAGCGCAAACTTGCCGCCATCCTCAGCACCGACGCCCAGGACTACAGCCGCCTCATGGGCGAGGATGAGCAGGGAACCATCCAGGCCATCAAATCCCATTTCCGGGACATGTCCACACTGATCAATATCTACCGCGGCAGGGTGGTGGACAATTCCGGGGATAATCTGCTCGCCGAGTTTCCCAGCGTGGTGGATTCCGTGCAATGCGCCGTGGAGATCCAGGAAAATCTCAAATCCCGGAACGAGGGATTGCCCGAAGACCGGAGGATGGTTTTCCGGATCGGCGTCAATCTCGGCGACGTGATCGAGGAGGACGGCAGGATCTATGGGGATGGGGTGAGCATCGCGGCCCGGCTGGAACACCTGGCGGACGGAGGGAGGATCTGCATCTCCGGAACCGTTTATGAACAGGTCCGGAACAAGCTGCTTTTCGGATACGAGGACCAGGGGGAACTGTCGGTCAAGAACATCGCCGAGCCCATCCGGGTGTACAAGGTTCTCCCGGATGCAACGGAGCCGCGGATCCGCCGGTCGTGGCGCCTCGCGGCGAGACCCTGGAGGCGCGCGCTCCTTGCGGCGGTTCCCGGCGTGATCGTTGCCGTCGCTGCGATGGCCCTTTGGGGACCGTCCCCGCGCCCCGCTCCGCCCGCGGTAAAGGTTGCCGCCGGTCGACCCGCGGAGTCCCCGAATCCGGCTCCCAACGCCGAGCCGCCCCAGCCCGCCATGCCCGCGAACGGGACCACGCCCGCCGTGAAACCGCGAACGGCGTCCCTCCCCGCCAGGCCCATCCCGGAGAAACTGCCGGGGGTCCCGCTCCCCGAAGCTCCCTCGCTCGCGGTCCTCCCCTTCGAGAACCTGAGCGGCGATCCCGGCCAGGAATTTTTCAACGACGGTTTCACGGACGATGTCATCACCACCCTTTCCAAGCTCCCGCGCCTTTTCGTGGTCTCCAGGAGTTCGACATCTAAGTACAAGGGGAAGCCGGCGAAGGTGGAACAGGTCAGCCGGGACCTCGGGGTCCGGTATGTCCTGGAAGGGAGTATCCAGAGATCCGGGAACCGTATTCGGGTCAATGCCCAGCTTCTCGACGGGGAAACCGGCATGCACGTCTGGGCGGACCGGTACGAGCGGGCCGAAACCGATTTCTTCAAGATCCGCGACAACATCATCCTCGACATCGCTTCCGCGCTCGCGGGCGAACTCACCGACGGCGACGTGGCGAAAATCTCGCGCCGGAACACGGACAGCCTGGAGGCGTGGGAAGCCTATCAACGCGGGAGAAACCTCCACGAACGGTACACTCGCGAGGATAACCTTCGAGCCCGCGAGTGGTATCGGAAAGCGGTCGTGCTGGACCCGGAGTACCTGAGCGCCTGGCAGAACATCGGATGGACCTACTACATCGAGGGCCGTTCCTTCCTCACCGGAGAGGAAAGGGACCGGGCGTTCGCGAAGGCACTCGAGATCGCCGACAAGGTCCACGAGATGGATGCCTCGTATTACGGAAGCTACTTTCTCCGCGCGGGCGTATACACACGCCTGGGCCGCCACGAAGAGGCCGTTTCGTATGGGAGAAAGGCTTACGAGATGGAACCGAACGCCACCGAAACCGTGGCCATGCTCGGGTCGGAATTGAACTACGACGGCAATCCGGAAGAGGCGATCCGCCTGTTCCAGAAAGCGATGCGCCTGAGCCCTTACTATCGCCCCTGGTACCTGGACGGGCTGGGGCTCGCGTACCATCTGACGGGTCAGACCGACAAGGCGATCGAAGCCTTCAGGGAGAGCGCCAAACGGGACCCGAAGGCGGTCTACCCTCACCTCCGGCTTGCGATGATCTACACCGAACAAGGCCAGGAAGTGGAGAGGAGCGCTGAAGTCGCGGAAGTTTTTCGGCTCAACCCGAAGTTTTCCGTGGCAGCCTGGACGAAGGTCCATTCCTTCAAGGATCCGAAAATCCATGAATACCGTAAGGCCTTGATGATCAAGGCCGGGTTGCCGGAATAGAAACCGGTGAATCTCCCGGAACCGGATATCAGAGCAGAGGTTTTACGATGGCTTCCGTTTCCGGGGAGGGGGGGATCCCGAGCGCGGCGGCGAGCGCCTTGCGGCAGCGATGGTACACGTTGAGCGCCTCGGCGTCCCGCCCGAGCCGTCGCTGGCAGACCATCAGCCGCTGGTAGAACCCTTCCGCGAGGTCGTCCACCTCCAGCCCTTTCCGGTAGCAGGCGACGGCCTCCGCCCACTGTCCTTCCCTTTCCAGGCAGCGGCCCAGGAACTCCACGGCACGGAGGAATTTGCTGCGCAGTCGTTCCCGCGGCGCCAGGGTCCAGGGGCTTAAGACCTCACCGGGCAGGAAGGGGCCTCGATACAGGGACAGGGCCCGCTCCGCGAGCTTCGCGGCGCCCGCGCCGTCCGGGCACACCCTTCCCTCGCGGGCCGCGTCGTCCAGCCGGGAGAGAAGGGATTCGAAGGAAAATGCGTCCACCCAGCAGCAGGCGGGATCCAGGGTCAGGCGGCCGTCGCGGAGCACGACGGCCTTTTCGTTGCCGAGCAGGCGGCGCAGTCGGCTCAAGTTCATCGCGAAGGACTGGTGGGCACGGTCGCCGTCCGCGTCGGGCCACAGCACGTCGGTCAGCTGCGCTTCGGATACGTTCCTTCCCCCCATGGAGATCAATGCCTTGAGCATCATGAGGGGCTTGTGCTGGACTTTCCGGAAGCGCGGAAACGGTTTCTCCTCCTTGAGCAGCTCGAACCTCCCGAGGGTGTATATTTTCAGCGGCCACGGCCATCGCTCGATATCCTGGACCGCAGCGGACGGGGCAAGCGCGTTTTTCCGGATGAACTCCCGCACGTACTCCGTCTCGATCCCCCTTTCCAGTGCCTCGGAGGCGATGATCTCCTGCAGTCCGGGGCTCCACAGATAGAGGTCGACGTAGCCTTTTTCCCTTCCGATGCGCAGCCCTTCCCGCAAGGAGGGCAGGTCGGTCGAACCGCCCCCTTTGCGAAGGGAAAAGTACGCCTTCGCGATCAGGCAGGCGAATCGGATGAACTGCATCCTGCTCGCTTCCCCGATCCGGCGGGCGTGCTCGAGTAGTCGCGCCGCCTCTTCGGTTTCTTCCTTCCGGTGGAAGACAAAGGCGCCCTGCAGAGCAGAGAGGGCCTCGGACCAGGGATTTCCCACCTCCTCACAGCTCGCGCGGCATTTGCCGGAATGAAAAAGCGCCTTCGCGAGGTCCTCCTCGTGCAGGGCTTCCCAAGCGGCGAGATAGTGGTAGAAAGAGGCTTCCCAC
>JBLNFH010000195.1:0-9223 GCA_050263475.1 Deltaproteobacteria bacterium | reverse complement strand
GATCGGGTCGAGGCCGGTCGTGGGCTCGTCGTAGAGGAGGATCTCCGGCTCCGACGCGATCGCCCGGGCGAGGCCGACGCGCTTCTTCATCCCCCCGGACAGCTCCGCGGGCATCAGGTGCTGGATGGCCCGCAGGCCCACCATCGAGAGCTTGTCCTCGACCACGTCCGCGATCTGCTTCTCCGGGTAGAGGCCGAGGCGCCGCAGCGCGAACGCCACGTTCTCCCCCACCGTCATGGAATCGAACAGCGCCGCCCCCTGGAAGAGCATCCCGAACTTGCGCCGGACGCGCACGAGCTCGCGCTCGTCCATCTTCGTCACGTCCTCGCCGTCGACCCGGATCGACCCGGCGTCCGCGCGCAGGAGCCCGACGACGCACTTGATCAGCACCGATTTGCCGGTGCCGCTGCCGCCGATGACGACGGTCGTCTTCCCCTTGGGGACGTCGAGGTCGAGGCCGTCGAGCACGACCTTCGTCCCGAACCGCTTGGACAGCCCGCGAATCTCGATCGTCGGCACCCGGCGCCCCCCTAGAACATCAGCGAGGTCATGAAGTAGTCCGAGATCAGCACCACCATCGAGGAGGCGACCACCGCGCGGGTCGTGGCGCGCCCCACGCCCTCCGCCCCCCCTCCCGCGATGAAGCCGTTGTAGCAGGAAATGAGGGCGATCAGGAGTCCGAAGACGGCGGCCTTCACGAGGCCCGTGTAGATGTCCCGGAACTCCAGGTACTGGTACGTCTTGTTCGTATACACGTAGGGATTCGCGCCCAACAGGTACACGGCGACGAAGTACCCCCCCAGGATGCCCAGGAGGTCCGCGAAGACCACCAGGACCGGCAGGACCAACGTGGAGGCGACCACGCGGGGGACGACCAGGTACTTCACCGGGTTCGTGGCCAGCGTCACCAGCGCGTCGATCTGCTCCGTCACCTTCATGGTCCCCAGCTCCGCCGCCATGGCCGCGCCGACGCGCCCGGAGACCATGAGCCCGGCGAACACCGGACCGAGCTCCCGGGTGATGGAGAGGGCCACGACCGATCCCACGAAGCTCGTCGCCTGAAAACGCTGGAATCCCGACCAGCTCTGGAGGGCGAGGACCATCCCCGTGAACGTCGCGGTCACCAGGACCACCGGCAGGGAGCGGATCCCCACCTCTTCCATCTGCTTCACGATGTTCCGGATCTCCGAGGGGGGGCGGACCAGCCATGCGACGCACTGCAGGAACAGGACGAAGACGTTTCCCAGGTCCTCCAGCCCCCGGAACACGCGCGTGCCGAACCGCTCCAGCGCGG
Organism: Deltaproteobacteria bacterium; assembly: GCA_050263475.1. Lineage (GTDB taxonomy): Bacteria > Desulfobacterota > Deferrimicrobia > Deferrimicrobiales > Deferrimicrobiaceae > FEB-35. The sequence goes on along the minus strand of JBLNFH010000195.1, from coordinate 7,929 downwards.
TGGCGATCCCGTTGCGCTTCTGTTCCTTAGCCAACGCACCGCCTCGGGATGCGGCGCCCCACCTGGGTGAGGATCTCGTAGGGGATGGTGCCGGAGAGGCGGGCCAGATCGTCGGCCGTGGCCCCCCCCTCTCCCATCACCACGACGTCGGTGCCCACCGCAACGCCGGGGATATCGGTCACGTCCAGCATCGTGTGGTCCATGCACACCCTGCCGGCGACCGGCGCCCTGCGGCCCATCACCGCCATCGATGCGGTGCCGGAAAAAGTGCGCCGGTAGCCGTCGGCGTACCCCAGCGGCACCACGGCGATCTTCCGCCGGTCGGGACGCCGGTACCGCCGCCCGTAGCTCACGGGATGATCGGGGGGAAGCTCCTTGAGCGAGGCGATCTTGGTGACCAGCCGCATCACGGGGCGAAGCCCCAGCTCCGCGCCCAGCCCTTCCGCCGGGAGGCTGCCGTACAGGGCGATGCCGGGGCGGACCATGTCGAAAGCGAATTCGCGGAAGGACAGGACGCCGGCGCTGTTCAGCGCGTGAACCGCGACGCCCTCGCCCAACGACCGCCGCATCGCCGGGATCCCCCCGGAAAACGTATCCAGCTGCGAGAGGGTGAACTCCCGGTCGGCCGGTTCCCTGCCGTCGGCCGACGAGAGGTGGGTCATCCAACCTTCGACGCGCAGCTCTTTGTGCGCCCTCACGGCGTCGAGCACCTCTCCCGCCCTCTCCGGCAAAACGCCCAGCCGGCCCATTCCCGTGTCGATCTTCAGGTGGACCGAAAACGGCCTGCGGCCCGAGGAAGCCGCGCGGGCAAGGTAGGGGATCTGTCCGGGGTCGAAGAGCGCCGCGGACAGCCCATTGGCGTGCGCCTCCTCGGCCTGCGGCTCGTCCACTCCCCCCAGCACGAGCACCGGGGAGCGGATGCCCGCCTGGCGAAGCTCCACCCCTTCCTCCACGGTGGCCACCCCGAACATCCTGGCGCCTTCCTCGGCAAGCGCCCGGGAAACGGGAACCGCCCCGTGGCCGTACCCGTTCGCTTTCACGACGGCGAAAATCGAGGTCGATTGCGGAAGGAGGGACCGCAAGGCCCGGTAGTTGTGCCGGAGCGCCGACAGGTTGATCTCCGCCACCGTTGGCCTTGCCACGCAGGGATACCTCGCTCGGAAGATTGGGAACCGGCGTCGAAAAATTCTAACCCACCCCCCCTCCCAAGTAAAGGCGGTGGGACGTACCGCGGCCCCCGTTTGACAAGGATTCCGGGGCCGGCGTATCATATTGTCCTACAGCCGCCAGGGGTGCTATTCGCTGAGAGCCCTGGGAGGGGGACTTCCCGGGGCAACCCGTAGAACCTGATCCGGGTAATGCCGGCGCAGGGAGCGTGGTTTTTCAGGAACCGTGCCTTATTGGGGCGCGGTTTTTCCATTTTCAGGGGGGTTCATCGTCCATGCTTCCGCAGACACGGCAAGCCGGCCTTCCCGTCTCGCCAGGTGGGATTTCCCGGATGCTCGCCGCCGCAAACCCCTTCGGGCGAAGGGAGGCGTTCTCCCTGCTGAAGTCGCTTTCCCCGAAGCGGAGGCTGCTCCCCTTCGAGGCGGCGCGGCTCCTCTCGACCGGGGACCCCATGGTGTGGGAGACGGCCGCCGCCATGGCGAGGGCGATGCGCGAGCGGGTCTTCGGGAGGCGGATCGTCCTGTTCGCTCCCCTGTACCTCTCCAACGAATGCAGCAACAACTGCCTCTACTGCGGCTTCCGGAGGGGAAACCAGGAAGCCCGGCGGATCACGCTCTCCCCGGAGGAGGCGGTGGCCGAAGCGCGCTTCCTGGAGAAAAAAGGGTACCACCGGCTGCTGCTGGTGACCGGGGAGCATCCCACGCGGACGCAGCCGGCGTATATCGGCGACGTCCTGCGGGCCATCTACCGGGAGACGGAGATGCGGATCCTCCACGTGAACGCCGCTCCCATGACGGTCGACGACCTCCGGATGCTGAAGGAAGCCGGGGCAGGGGTCTACCAGGTGTTCCAGGAGACCTACCATCCGGAGACCTATGCGGCCATGCACCCGTCCGGTGCGAAAGCCGACTTTGCCTGGCGCCTGACCTGCATGGACCGGGCGATCCCGGCGGGGTTCGGGGACGTGGGGATCGGGGCGTTGCTGGGGCTGTACGATTACCGGTTCGAGGTGCTCTCGGTGCTTCGGCACGCCGAGCACCTCCTGGAAACGTTCGGGACCTTCCCGCACACGATTTCCGTGCCGCGCTTCAAGAAGGCGTTCGGCTCCCCGCTCTCCTCGGCGCCCTTCCCCGTCTCCGACGCGGAATTCGAGCGGATCGTCATCCTCTACCGGCTCTCGGTCCCTTCCGCCGGCGTCGTGGTAACGACCCGCGAGCCCGCCGCGCTCCGCGAGAGGGTCCTGGACATCGGGGCGTCCCAGATCAGCGCCGGATCCAAGACCGACCCCGGGGGATACGCGGAGGGCCAGCGGCGCCACGAGGCCGAGCAGTTCGAGGTGGACGACACCCGGCCGATGGAGGAGATCGTCCGGAGGGTGCTCGCCAAGGGATATCTCCCCTCCCTGTGCACCAGCTGCTACCGGAGGCAGCGCACGGGGCACACGTTCACGGAGATGGCGGTGGACGGCCACATCCGCGATTTCTGCCTCCCCAATGCGCTGCTGTCGCTTGCCGAATACGCGGTCGCCGCGGAGGACGCCTCGCTTCGGGAGGAGGGCCTGGCCGCCGTGCGGGATACCAGGAAGGAAATGGAAGGGTCCCCGTTCCTTCCGGAGTTCGACCGGAAACTCGCGCTCGTGCTCGAAGGCGGCAGGGATCTTTGCTTCTGAGAGGAGGGCGAGGATGAACGTCTTCGTCAACGGGGAATCGCGTCCCTGCGACGAGGGGGCCACCGTCCGGTCGTTGCTGCGCGGGCTCGACCTGCCGGAATCCCGGGTCGCCGTGGAGCGGAACCGGGCCCTTGTCCGGAAAACCGACTACGCGGACACGGTGCTCTCCGACGGGGACCGGATCGAGATCGTCACATTCGTGGGAGGAGGGTAGGGATGGACACGCCTCTAACGATCGCGGGAAAACCGTTTCGCTCCCGGCTGCTCGTGGGCACGGGGAAATACCCGGACTACCCGACGATGGTGAAAGCCCTCGAGGCCTCGGGTGCGGAGATCGTCACCGTGGCCGTGCGAAGGGTCAACCTGGACCGGAGCAGGGAATCGCTTCTCGACCACATCGACCCGAAGAAATACACGCTCCTGCCGAACACGGCGGCCTGCTACAACGCGGACGATGCGGTGCGAACCTGCCTCCTCGCGCGGGAGGCCGGGATGTCCAGCATGGTGAAGCTCGAGGTGATCGGCGACGAGAAGACCCTCTTCCCCGACACGGAAGGGCTGCTGGCCGCGGCCCGGACGCTCGTCGAGGAAGGGTTCATCGTCCTTCCGTACACCAACGACGACCCCATCATGGCGAAGAAGCTGGAGGACGCGGGGTGCGCGGCGGTCATGCCGCTGGCGGCGCCCATCGGCTCGGGACTGGGAATCCGCAACCCGTACAACCTCCGGATCATCCTCGAGTCCGTGAAGGTGCCGGTGATCGTGGATGCCGGCGTGGGAACCGCGTCCGACGCCGCCGTGGCGATGGAGCTCGGATGCCACGGCGTCCTGATGAACACCGGGATCGCGGGGGCCAAGGACCCCGTCGGGATGGCCGAGGCGATGCGGGAGGCGATCTCCGCAGGGAGAAAGGCTTTCCTTGCGGGGCGGATTCCCAGGAAACTCTACGCCACCGCCTCCACGCCGGTCGACGGCACCTTCTTCTGATGGGGAGCCGCTCGAAGATCGGCTTCCGGATCTATCTCGTCACGGACCGGAAGCTTTGCCCCGGCGGGGACATCGCGGGCACGGTGGAAAAAGCCCTCGAGGGCGGCGTCCGAGCCGTCCAGCTGCGCGAGAAGGACCTTCCGGGAAGGGAGCTGTTCCGGCTCGCGGAGCGGATGCGCCGCCTTACCGAGAAATACGGGGCGATGCTGCTGATCAACGACCGCGTGGACGTCGCGATGGCGGTCGGGGCGGACGGGGTCCACCTGGGGGTACTCTCCCTGCCCCCCGGGGAGGCACGGCGCCTCCTCGGCGCCTCGTCGGTCATCGGGTGCTCCACGCACAACGCGGAAGAGCTGCGTGACGCCGAATCCGGCGGGGCGGATTTCGCCACGTTCGGGCCGGTTTACCCCACTCCTTCCAAGGCTGCATACGGCCCCCCGGCGGGAGTTCCGGCGCTCGCCGCGGCCTGCCGTGCGGCGCGCATACCCGTGTTCGCCATCGGCGGCGTCGGTCCCGGGAACGTGGAGGAGACGTTGCGGACGGGGTGTTTCGGGGTTGCGATGATCTCGGGAATCGTGGCCGCGCGGGACCCGCGCGCGGCGGTGGCCCTGCTTGCGGATCGAATCTCACACCGCCGGAACGGCGCGGAAACGGAAAGGGATGGTGCGTCATGACACTGTTGCGTCGCGCGAGATCGGGAGCGCTCCCGGGGGAAATTTCGAGGGCTGCCGCGGAAGAGGGTCTCCCCCCGGAGAAGCTCCGCGAGTCGGTCGCCGGGGGGCGGGCGGTGATCCCCCGGAACCGCAAGCGCAGGGAACTCCGCCCCGTGGCCATCGGCGAGGGGCTGCGCATCAAGATCAACGCCAACGTGGGATCCTCCCGCGACCGGGCGGACGTTCCCGTCGAGATCGAGAAGATGCGGGTCGCCGTGGAGGCGGGCGCCGACGCCGTGATGGACCTCTCCACGGGCGGCCCGATCGATGAGATCCGGCGGGCGATCCTGGCCGAATGCCCGGTCCCCGTGGGGACCGTGCCCGTCTACCAGGCGGCGGCGGACGCCGCCTCCCTCGGAAAATCGTTCGTCGAGCTCACCGCGGACGATTTCTTCGCCGGGATCCTCAAGCAGGCGGAGGACGGCGTCGATTTCATGACCGTCCACTGCGGCGTGACGCGGGATGCGCTGTCGCGGCTGGTCCGGGAGGGCCGCCGGCTGGACATCGTGAGCCGGGGCGGCTCCCTGCTGGCCGAATGGATGGGGCACAACGGCCGCGAGAACCCGTTCTTCGAACAGTACGACCGGCTGGTCGAAATCTGCAGGGAATACGACATCACGATCTCCCTCGGGGACGGGCTGCGCCCCGGCTGCCTGGCCGACGCCACCGACCGCGCGCAGGTGCACGAGCTGATGACGCTCGGGGAACTGACGGAGCGCGCCTGGAAGCAGGACGTGCAGGTGATGATCGAGGGCCCGGGCCACGTGCCCCTGCATCAGATCGCCGCGAACGTGGCGCTCCAGAAGCGCCTCTGCCACGGTGCGCCGTTCTACGTGCTGGGGCCGCTGGTGACCGACATCGCCCCGGGGTACGACCACATCACTTCGGCCATCGGGGGAGCGATCGCCGCATGGAACGGCGCGGACTTCATTTGCTACGTCACCCCCTCCGAACATCTGCGGCTGCCCACGGTGGCGGACGTCAAGACCGGGGTGATCGCCTCGCGCATCGCGGCGCATGCGGCCGACATCGCCAGGGGCATCCCGGGGGCGATCGATCGGGACAACCGGATGGCGGACGCCCGGAGACAGCTTGACTGGAAAGCCCAGATCGAGCTGTCCCTCGACCCGGAAACCGCGCGGACGATGCGGGGCGGAAGCCTGCCGACGGTCGACGAGGCCGTCTGCACGATGTGCGCGGACCTCTGCGCCATCAAGACCTCGCAGAAGGCCATCCGGCGGGGATAGGCGGGAAGCGGCGCGTGGCCGGGAAAACGGGACCCCCCTGCGCCGACCTCTCCCCCGTGGGACGCGCACTGCTCCAGCGGGGCGTAACGGTTATGGAGTGCTGCGCCGAGGAGCGGACGTTCCTGCCCTACCTCCCGTCGGCGAGGAAGCGGGAAGCCTTTCTCCGCCTTCTCCCCTCGTACGCCTTCCGGCTCTTCCTGCGCGACCTCCTCGCGCTTCGCGACCGCTGCCGGCCCGAGCGGCTCGGCCCCTTCTTCTCTCCCGGATCCGTCGAGGAGATGGCCGCGCAGGTGGAGCGGCTGGGCATCATCCGGCGGGGGAAGGAGGGCGGGGTCCGGCTCCTGTCCGAGTCGGTGACCGACTTCGGCGACACCTTCGAATGGTTCGTGGCGGAGATCCTCCGCCGGCAGTTCCGCGCGGACGTGCTGTGGGGAGTGACGATCCCCGGCCTCTCCTGCGGCGGCGACTTCGACATCCTGGCGCTTCTCTCCGGGAGGCTTCTCTACCTCGAGACGAAAACCTCCCCCCCCAAGCACATCGAGAAAAAGGAAATGCGGGCGTTCGTCGCCCGCGTCCGGAAGCTCTCGCCGGATCTTGCGATCCTGCTGGTGGACACGCACCTGCGGATGAAGGACAAGCTGGTTCCCCTGCTGTCGGAGGCGCTTCGCGAGGAAGGCGTGGATTCCGGGGAGATGGCCCGCATCGAAAAGGAGACGTTCGGGTGGGGCGGCCGTCTCTTCCTCACGAATTCGAAGCGGGAGATCGGCGCGAACCTGGCGCTGTGCCTGCGGAGCTATTTCCTGGACCGCTTTTTCGGCTGAGCGCCCGCGGGGGTCTCCCCATCGATGCGGCCGTCTTTCTCCGCCGCAGGGCGCGGCGCCACGGCGCGCATCTTCTCCTTGAACGACTCGCGGATGCGCTCGGGAAAGGCGTTTTCCATCCATCGGGCGGCGTCCATCAGCCGTGGAGACAGCTTCGAATCCGCGAGCAGCGGCGCATTGCGCGGAAGCAATACGGCGAGAAAATATACGATCAGGATGGAGAGGAAAACGCCCTTGGCGGCTCCCGCCACCAGGCCGAGGAAGCGGTCGGTCCCGGAGAGCTTCGTCCCCCGGACCCACCGCTCGATGAGCAGGCCGATCAGCCGGACGGCGATATAGACCGCAAGGAGGGCGAGCAGGTACGCCGCGATGGCTCCCCCGGTGAAATCGAACCGCAGGAGTTTCTGGACCTCGGCGCCGTACTTCCATCCGACGACCAGGCCCAGGATCAGCCCCGCCCATGAAGTGAGCTGCCGGACGATTCCCTTGAAGGCCCCGAAGAGCGCCAGGACCGCGCACAGGGCAATGATCCCGATGTCGAGCGGATTCATCGCACCTACTGTACCCGAAGAAAGGGGGGCATTCCAGAAAAAGAAGCGCGCCGGGGCCCGCCTAGTGGTCCCGCCCGATGGCCTCCGAGACGGCGCTGGAGAGATCCTCCAGCCGGAACGGCTTCTGGATGAAGCCGGCGATCCCGTCGTCCAGGATTTCCTGCACGGCCCCGTCCAGGCTGAACCCCGTGGAGAGGATGGCACGGACTCCCGGGTTCATCGCCTTGATCTCCCGGAAACAATCCCTGCCGCCCAGGTTCGGCATGATCATGTCGATGATGACCAGGTCCACGTCCCTGCCGAACCGGCGGTACCACTCCACTCCTTCCCTCCCGTCGGAGGCGGTGCTGACCTTGTAGCCCAGGGTCGAAAGCATCGCGCTGCAGACCTCGCGGACGGTTTCCTGGTCGTCGATCAGCAGCACCCATCCCCTGCCGGTCTCGAATGTCGCCGCTCGAGGAGAAACGGCCTCCGTTGCCGCCGCCTCCCCGTCGGAAAGGGGGAGATAGACCGTGAAGCGGGAGCCGGCTCCGGGCGCGCTCTCCACCTCGATGGAGCCGCCGTGGTTCTTGGCGATGCCGAACACCATCGACAGCCCCAGTCCCGTCCCGATCCCCGGATCCTTGGTGGTGAAGAACGGATCGAAGATCTTCTCCAGGTGGCATTCCGGTATGCCGATGCCGGTGTCGGCGACGTCGATGCGCGCGTAGCGGCCGGGAGTCGCTCCAGGATGGGAGGCGCAATAGGATTCCTGGAGAACGACGGTCCTCGTGG
>JBLNFH010000194.1:0-4643 GCA_050263475.1 Deltaproteobacteria bacterium | reverse complement strand
GATCGGATGTGTCAGCAGCGAAGACCGGGTGATCGGAAAGGACGGAAAAGTCTCCGGGGAAAACATATACGTCCGATACGAGATGTGGCTCCGGAAGCTGGAATCGAGGGTAGGTTCACCCGTCGGGCTCAGCGGATCTTTTTTCGCGGCAAGAAGATCCGTGTGCGAGGATTTTTCCGCTGAGATGGACAGCGATCTGCGGGTCCTGTTGAACAGCGTGAAGCAGGGGTTGCGGGGAACCTGCGATGAAGAGTCGATCGGGTATTACCTGGACCTGTCCGACCAAAAAAAGGAGTTCGACAGGAAAGTCCGGACGGTGCTTCGGGGGCTGACGCTGTTCTTCCGCAACATCGAATTTCTGAATATCTTCAAATACGGGCTGTTCTCCTACCAGCTGTTCTGCCACAAGCTGCTCCGATGGCTGGTGCCGTTCTTCCTGATCATTCTCTTCGCCGTGAATATCCCCCTTGCATTGGGGTCCGGCGGATATGCGGTTCTGCTGGCGCTCCAATGCGCTTTCTACGGGTTGGCCGCATTCTCGTTATTCCGTGATTGGTACTCCTCCGGGGGGATATTCATAAAGATCCCGATCTACTTTGTGACCGTGAACGCATCGATCCTGGTCGCCTGGTTCCGATATTTGACCGGACAGCGTGTCCTTGTCTGGACTCCGTCGGAAAGATAAGCGGGCAATAGAAAAGGTAGAAATGTTCGGCGTTTTTGCAGTATTCGGGCCCATATCGCAGGAATTCACCAGGGAACGGATCAGCGCCCTATGGGAGCCGGGTTCGAAGCACCGGATGGCCACGGATGAAAGGACGTATTGGACGGCCCGATTCGTCCCGGAAAATCATCCGGAAATTCCCGTCGTGTATTCCTCCGGCAATGACCAATGGCATATGGCGATGGACGGATATGTGATCACGGGATCCGCCCAAAAGACATCCGGTCTCCAGGCACAGGCCGATTCCCTGGTTGAAAGCTTTCGGGAGAAAGGCATTTCCAAAGGGCTTCAAGATCTCGAGGCCGGAAGCTACGTCATGACGGTCGTCGATTCCCTGGGACGGAAAGCTCATATTGTCACCGATCCGGCGGGATCGCTGCCGGTGTACATCGGAAAAGCGGAGAGGGGTTGGCTGGTTTCGACCAATCCCATGGCGTTGGCGCGAACCGGCCTGATCGATACGACGCCCGACATGACCGCGTGCGCCGAATGGGTCCTGTTCGCGTACGCGCTGGGGGAGCGATATCCCCTGAAAGGCATCCGGTCCCTTGCGCCGGGAACGATCCTGTCCATCGACCTCGGGTCGGGGATCGCCGGACGGGAAAGCTCCGGGCGCATCTGGGAGACGCCCCTTGCGGAAAAATCACCCCCGGTCGAGAGCGCCGCGGAAGCCTTCCGGCAGGCATGCGCGCGCCTGCAGCGGATCGATCCGAGTCCCGCGAACCTCCAGAGTTCCGGAATGGATTCCCGCCTGATCACCGCATCCTTGCCGGCAGGGAACGGGACGGCGTGCTACACCTACGGCGATCCGGACGCCCATGAAATACGGATCGCCCGCAGGGTAGCCGAAACACAGGGTTCCCGTTGGTACCACACATGGCAAAACGGCGACGAAGTCGCGGATACCATGGATTCCATCTTCCGCGAGAGCGGCATCATCATGTGGCCGGACCGCCGGTTCGCCGCAGAAAAAATAGCGTCGGACGGCCATGCCGGAGTGCTGGACGGTCTCTGCGGAGACGTCATGCTCGGGGGATCGTATTACGGCCAGGACAATTATTTCGGATCCAATAAATCGATCAAGCGCATTTTCGCTCAGCCCAACGACGTGGCTTATTCGAAAATCCCGATGGACCGGATCGTCGAAGCGGTTTACGAGGATATCCTGCAGATCAAGGATTTCAGAGGTTTTGAAGATCTGCTCGACGGGGATGCGATCGCATCGTTCCGGAAGGAAAGATCGAACATCCTGCAGGATATCCACGCCTGCATTCGGGACACCAGGCCTGCCGAAGATTCCATGGCGATGTTGTGGCGCAATTTTCTTCTGGCGAATCGGGGAGCGCATTACACCAACCAGCAGGGAGTGGTTTGCAAAAAATTCGTGAATGTTTATTATCCATTCACGAATGACCGCGAATTTTCCAGGCTGGCGATGGGCATTCATCCGAAAGACTCCATGTATCGGCGGTACTACCTTCGTCTCTACAGGCGTTGTCACCCGCGTTTCGCGGAAATTCCGTATGGGGACACCTTGATCCCGATCCGCCGCCCCGTGCTCAATCACAAGCTATCCAAGATCCTGATCTCGAAGAACCTGTCGATTCCGGGAGTCACCGGTTCCCCTCGAGGCCGGACGCGGGACCCGAACGGATGGGGCATCTGGCTGGAAGAAAGCGGAAAATTGCGGGACTACGTCCGGTCCTCGCTGGCTTCCGCCGGAATGTTGAACCGATACCGGGCCGATTTCTATTTTCAAGGCATCGCTTCGAGTAAGGTAAAGGGCGGGGGAAAGTTGTTCCACATGGCCAGCGTCGCCAACTGGATGGCGCTGCCGAAGGAAAGATAAGCGGGCGGGAGAAATCGGGATGAGCGGATTGGGAAGCGGGCTTCGGCTGCACCACATCGGGATCGTGGCCGTCAGCGAGGAGCAGATCGAGGAATTCAAGCGGGTCCTGGAACTCGAGGAAGAAGCGCGGGAGACCATCGAGAAATACCACGTCACCAACGTCTTCCTGAGATGCGCCGGAGACACGAAACTTCATTTCATGATCCCGCACAAGGGGGTCCTGAAGAATTTCAACCAGGGGCGCGGAGGCTTCCATCACGTCGCCTTCTGCGCCAGGGACATCTCCGGGGCGCAGGAAGCACTGGAGCGGAAGGGGATACGGTTCATCGCATCCGGGAAGCAGAAAGGCATCGGGCGGTTCCAGTTCAATTTCGCGTTGCCGAACATCGCGGGGTTGAACGTCGAACTGATCGACGACCCCGACATGGAGTGGCCCGAGTAGCCCTCGAATATGGATGCGGGAGAGGACGGCATGTCGCCCAACGATCTGAAGCTTCGCAACCTGCTCGTCGAAACGCTCCTGATCGACGATGAGCAGTACCGCGACGAGAACGGGCCCGACACGATCGAGACCTGGGACAGCCTGGCGATGGTCAGGATCGCCGCCGGGGTAGGAGAAGTCTTCGGCTACGACATGACGCCCGAGGAGATGGTTTCCCTGGAATCGATCGGCGACATCAAGGCGATCCTGCAGGCGCACGACATCCGGTTCGATCCGTGAACATCGCCGGGAATTTCCTCAGGACCGCGGAGCGGATACCGGACAAGCCGTTCCTCGTGGATTCCACCGGAGCATCGTTCTCCTATTCGCAGGTCCTGGGCCGGGCGCGCCGTTTCGCGACCGTGCTGGCGTCGCGGGGGGCCGGACCCGGAGATCGCGTCATTCTCACGTTTCCGAATTCCGTCGATTACCTTTGCGCATATCTAGGGGCGCTGTTCCTCGACTGCACCCTGCTGATCGTCGATTATCGCTCCCGTCCCGCGCACCTCGAATATGTCCGGGACAACTGCCGGGTTTTTCTCTGGGCGGCGCCCGCGGAGCGGCCCGAATTTCGCCATATCCCGGGATTCGTCCTGTTTCCGGAGGACCTGGAACGTCATCCGGAGATGGCGATGGACCGGCTGTGCCCGGGGAAAAACCCGCAGGCGCTCATCATGTACACGAGCGGTGCGACGGGAATCCCGAAGGGGGTCTGCCTGTCCCATGCCAATCTCCAGCACACGATCCGGTCGATCACGCAATGGGCGCAGATCGACGGAAACGACCGGGAGCTGACCACGCTGTCGCTCAGCCACCTGTTCGGCCTTGCCCACATCCACATCTACTGGACTCTGGGCGGCACCGTGTTCATCGAGGAGAAGCTTCAGGACGTTCCCCGGATCCTCGAACGGATATCCCGGGAGCGGATCACCAGCTTCCCCGGCACGCCGGGGGGGTTCAAGATGATCCTGGACCGGTTCCCGGAGCAGTTCGCGCGCCACGCGCGCGGACTGAAGTACATCATCGTCAACTCCGCTCCCATGGCCAGGGAGTACATCGGGAAGATTCTGGACCTGCTCCCGGACACGCGATTCTACATGTACTACGGGCTGACCGAGGCCAGCCGGAGCAGCTACATCTGCTACAACGATCACCGCGACAAGCTGGAGTCGGTGGGCCGACCGACGCCCGGATCGGAGATCTGCGTGGGGTCGCCGTCTTCCCCGCTCGTCGGGGAACCCGGCGAAATCCTGGTGCGGGGCCCCCAGCTCACGAGCGGATACTGGGGGATGGACACGGCGCCGTTTTTCGCAGACGGCTGGTTCCGGACCGGCGACCTGGGGATCGTGGACTCCGACGGATTCCTTACCTGGAAAGGGCGACTGAAGGAGCAGATCAACATCGACGGCCTCAAACTGACCCCCATGGAAGTCGAAACGGTGCTCGCGCAACACGCAAACGTCATGGATTGCGCGGTGGTCGGCGCTCCGGATGAACTGACGGGGGAAGCGGTGGTCGCCTTCGTCGTTCCGCGAGGGGAACCGTCCAAGGCGCTCGAGATCGACATCCGGAGGTTCTGCAAATCCCGC
>JBLNFH010000193.1:0-4807 GCA_050263475.1 Deltaproteobacteria bacterium | reverse complement strand
ACGAACCGCTGGAACTGGACGTCCCGCGGCTGGACCTCAACGATGCCGATGCGGTTGCGGACTTCATCGAGAAGAAATTCCTGTCATGAGCGTCCGGGAGCCGGACCGGGGGGGCGGTTTGGCCCCGGTGTAGACATCCCCGTATCGCGCACAGGCTTCCGCCCCTCTCCTTTCAGCACGGCATCTCGGCGTTCCGGCGGGAATAGAACCAATGCGTGATCGCGATGCAGGTGATGTAGAAGGCGAGGAATCCGTAGAGCGCCGCCCCCGGTCCCCCGGTGAGGCTGATCGAGCTGCCGAACCCCTTGGGGATGAAGAACGCGCCGTAGGCGGCAAAGGCGGAACTGAACCCGATGACGGCCGCGGCTTCCTTCGCGGCGTCCTTCACCGCCTGTTCCTGCGCAGCCGCGCCCTTCCCTTCCGCATCCCGCTTCCGGTCGGTCGCGAAGATCACCGGGATCATTCGGAACGTCGAGCCGTTGCCGATGCCCGTCGTGACGAACATCAGGATGACCATGGCCAGGAAGCCCGCGAAGTTGCCGCCCGCGCCGTCGCGGGGAAGGAACGCCAGGATGCCGATCACGCTCGCGGCCATCGCGATGAAATTCCAGAAGGTGACCCGTGCACCCCCCAGCTTGTCCGCGACCCACCCCCCCACCGGGCGCATGAGCGCGCCGACGAGCGGCCCGAGAAACGCATACTTGGTAGGGCTGATCCCGGGGAACTGGGACTTGATCAGCAGCGGCAACCCGGCCGAGTAGCCGATGAAGGAGCCGAAGGTGCCCAGGTAGAGCCAGCACATGAGCCAGTTGTGCCTCCGGCGGAAGATGACCGACTGCTCGCGGAACGACGCCCTGGCGCTGGCGATATCGTTCATGCCGAACCACGCCGCGACGGTCGAGGCGACGATGAACGGCACCCAGATGAACCCCGCGTTCTGGAGCCACATCGGCCTCGCCACCCCGTTTTCGACGCAGTCCTGGGGACCCCCGCAGATGACGCCGAACACCCCGGCGGTGATGGCCAGCGGCACGAGGAACTGCATGGCGCTCACTCCCAGGTTCCCGAGCCCCGCGTTCAGCCCCAGCGCGGTGCCCTTCTGCGCCTGGGGATAGAAAAAACTGATGTTCGACATGCTGGACGCGAAATTCCCGCCGCCCAGGCCGCACAGCAGGGCCAGGACGAGGAGGGTCGAGTATCTCGTGTCGAGGTCGCGCACCGCGAAGCCGATGCCGATCGCCGGGACCAGCAGGGAGGCGGTGCTGATGGTGGTCCATTTCCGCCCGCCGAAAATCGGCACCATGAAGGAGTAGAAGATGCGGAGCGTCGCCCCCGCCAGCCCCGGCAGCGCCGCCAGCCAGAAGAGCCGGTTGGCGTCGAATTTGAAGCCGATGGACGGGAGGTTGACGACTACGACGCTCCAGACCATCCAGACCGCGAAGGAGAGGAACAGCGCGGGGATCGAGATCCAGAGATTCCGGGAAGCGATGGACTTGCCTTCCTTTTCCCAGAATTCCCGGTCTTCGGGATTCCACACCGTCAGGACTCGAGATGCCACGGGGCCGCCCCTCCCTTCATCCGCCGGTCTTCGAGGTCCGCCATCGGTACAGGATGGGGGGATCCTTCAGGAAGCCGACGGGCAGGTAGAGCAGGTGCACCAGCTTGGTGAACGGCAGCACCGCCACGAACAGGAACGCTCCCGCCGCGTGCACTTTGAAAACCATGGGGAAGTCGGCCACGTACTCGATCTGCGGGTTGAACGCCAGGAGCGAGTGGAAGTACGGGACCGCCGTGTACAGGTACCAGAGGGGGCCGCCGCGGATGAAGATGCCCATGTAAACCCCGGTGGCGACCTCCACGAGCAGCAGCGCAAGAAGGGCCACGTCTGCGACCGAGGTCACCGGTTTCAGCATGGGGGTCTTCAGGCGGCGCCACAAGAGCGCCAGAAGGCCGAACAGGGCCAGCAGCGCGAGTCCCTGCCCCACGTCCTCCAGGAGGATCAAGGTCCTCTGGTTCCCGAGGATCGCTTTCATGGGGCCGGGGAGGATCACGCTCACCAGGTGCGCCGCCAGCACCGGGAGGATGCCGTAGTGCCACGGGATGCTCCCCCAGTAGAGGGCCTTCTGCTCCAGGAACTGTGTGGAATAGGCCGACCAGACCAGCCGGTTCGTGAAGTAGCGGTACGGCGTCACGAAGAGGAGCAGCGCCAGCGCCGCGTACGGGAGAACCACGAAGATCAATCCGTTCAGCATGGGGGTTCCTCCTCGAGGGCGCGCGCATCCGCGGCGCACAGGATTCCGGTCGCTTCCACCACCGCCTTCCAGGGGGAATCCGCACGGACGGAAAAGCCGGCGGCAAGCCGTTCCATCCCCGGCAGAACGCACTCGGCGATGAAGGAGCGGCGGACGCCGCCGTCGCCGCGTTCCGCAAGGTGGGTGATGAACCCCAGTATCAACGGAAGGTGATCCGGAAGTTCGTTTCCGGAAGGAACGTAGCCATGTCGGCCGAATTCCTGCTTCAGCCGGATCAGGTACGCCCCTTTCTTCCGGTTGTCGCCGTAGAGGTGGTGGCCCAGGTAGTGAGCGACCGCCGGGTTGAAGTCGAACGTTGCGACAGAGGCCTCCCGAAGCGACGCCAGGGTCGAGGCCTCCACGAATTCGGCGAAGGGATCCGGCGGAGGGCCGATGCAGTGTTCCAGGAAGTACCCGCCGACGCACCCGCAGGCCGCAAGGAGCCCGTCCCGGTCCTCCGGATAGTCGAGCATCCTGGCGAGGGCCGCGTAGCATTCGGAGAGGCTCATTTCCGCCTCCCCGCCTTCTTCAGGATCCCGAACCCGCCCGCACCCTTGCGGACGTGGGGATCCTGCTCCTCCCTTTGCTGCGCCGGGATGACGTTCCGCTCGCCGTATCCCCCGATGGTGAGAAGGCGGTAGAGGCGGACGGCCGCCGCCTCGTCCAGGCCCGCCTGCCGGAGGACGCCGTCGGGAACCGGTTGACCGAGGTTCTTCGCGCGCGTGAAGACGCGCAGCGCGATGAGCTTGGCCAGCGCCGCAGCCACCACCTCCCGGTTGCCGCCCGAAAGGAGGTTCGCCAGGTAGCTCAACGGGGCCCGCAAGGTTTCCACCGCCGGGAACATCCCGTGCTCCATCAGTTCGTGGGTATCCCCCAGGACCGAGAGGACCGGCGACAGGGAGGGGATGTAGTAGGCCATGGGAAAGGTCCGGAACTCGGGGTGGAGCGGCAGGGCCAGGCCGAACTCCCTGACCAGCGCGTACACCGGCGATTCCGCCGCGGCCTCCAGCCACTGCGAGGAGACGCCGTTTTTCCCCGCCGCTTCCCGGACCGCCGGGTCTCGGGGATCGAGGATCACGGCGCGGTGGGCCTCCACGAGCCGGTCGTCGGGCTCGAGCAGGGCCCGCTCCACCTTTTCCGCGTCGTAGAGGAGGACGCCCACGTGCCGGATCCTGCCGACGCAGCTGTGGGCGCAGGCGTTGCATTGCCCGGTCTCGGTGCGCGGGAAGCAGAAGATGCATTTCTCCGCCTTCCCGCTGTCCCAGTTGAAGTACACCTTCTTGTAGGGGCAGGCGCTGGTGCAGAACCTCCACCCCTTGCAGACGTTCTGGTCCACCAGGACGATGCCGTCCTCCCCGCGCTTGTAGATGGCCCGGGAGGGGCACGAGGCGACGCACGCCGGGTGCAGGCAATGGTTGCAGATCCGCGGGAGGTACTGCATGAACATCTTCCCGTAATCCTCGAGGATCCGGTGCTCGTCCAGGTTGACGTCGTTTATGGCGTAGAGCGGGGAGCCGGAGAGATCGTCATCCCAGTTGGCCCCCCCCTGGATGGACTCGATCTTCCTGCCGGAGATCTGCGAAAAGGCACCCGCGACCGGCTGGTCGTCCCCATCCCCGGCCCCGTAGAGGTTGCCGTAGTCGAAGTCGAACGGCTCGTAGTAGTCCGTGAGTTTCGGCAGGTTGGGCTGGAAGAAGAGGTTCAGCAGGGTCGGGCCCTTGCCCATCGCGCGAAGCCGGAGGCGGTTTCCTTTGACGACCCAGCCCCCCTTGTAGGTTTCCTGGTCCTCCCAGCGTCTCGGGTACCCGACTCCGGGCTTGGTCTCGACGTTGTTCCACCACATGTATTCGGCCCCGCGCCGGTCGGTCCAGATGTTCTTGCAGGAAATGCTGCAGGCGTGGCAGCCGATGCACTTGTCGAGGTTGAACACCATCACCAGCTGGGCTCGCACGTCCATCGGCTCACCCCCTCAACTTTCTGACGACGACGTAGCAGTCGCGGTTCACCCCGGTCGGCCCCCAGTAGTTGAAGTACCAGCTGAACTGCGCGTAGCCGCCGAGCATCAGCGTCGGCTTGAGACGGATCCGGGAAAGGCTGTTGTGCACGCCGCCCCGTCGTCCGCTCTTTTTCGACTTCTTGATGTTGAGGGTCCGCTCCGGCGCGTGGTACATCACCGCCGCTCCCTTCGGGATGCGCGACGACACGATGGCGCGGCAGACGACGACGCCGTTGGCGTTGTAGACCTCGATCTCCTCGTTGTCCTCGATCCCGGCCCTCGCCGCGTCCTCGGGATGCAGCCAGACCACCTGGCCGGCGCGGGAAAGGGTGAGCATCCGGAGGTTGTCGCTGTAGGTGGAGTGGATGCTCCATTTGCCGTGGGGGGTGAGGAAATTGAGCACGAGCCCCGTCTCCCCTTCCGTCTCGTCCAGAATCGCCGGGGGGATCTTCCCCTTGAACGTGGGAAGCCCCTCGTGGAACTCGCCGTAGTAGGGATGGTCCAGGTAGAGAGACTGACG
>JBLNFH010000192.1:0-4034 GCA_050263475.1 Deltaproteobacteria bacterium | reverse complement strand
TAATGACGTAGCGGGGAATTACCGGAAAGTGGGCCGTCGCCCACTTTTTTTTTCGTGGGCTCTGCGGAGGTTGCGCCCACGGCCTACGGTTTTTTTGCTGCGGCCTGTGGGCTCCGCGGAGGTTGCGCCCACGGCCTACGGTTTTTTTGCTGCGGCCCGTGGGTTCCGCGGAGGAAATGCCCGCGGACCGCGGTTATTTGCGGGAGCGTCCGGCGGTCACCGAGGACCGCGTGCCTCAGGGCGCCGAAACGTGCGGACGCGGCCGATGTGACAAACCCATGAAAGCCGACATCGAAAAGATCGGGGCCCTGGTCGCCCGGGTGGCGCAGGAAGAGATGGTGGAGGTTTTCGACCTCGACGTCGTGAGGGAGGGCCCCCGGACGCTGATCCGCATCTTCCTCGACCGCGAGGGAGGCATCCGCCTCGGGGAGTGCGAGTCGTTCAGCCGGAAGATCGGCGCGGCGCTCGACGTCGACGACCCGATGCCGGGCCCGTACGTGCTGGAGGTTTCCTCGCCGGGGATCAACCGGAGGCTCACGAAGCCCGCGCATTTCGCGGCGTCCGCGGGAAAGCGGATCAAGGTGTCGCTCGTCGAGCCGGTGGAAGGCAGCCGGAACTATACGGGCACCCTTTTGAGGGCCGACGGGGAAGGCATCGACCTGGAGCGCGACGGCAGGACCTTCCGGTTCCCGTACGGTGCGGTGCGCAAGGCGAACGTGGAGGTTCCCCAGGAAGAACTTTTCGGAAAGGGAAAGAGAAGGCAATGATTCTGGACATCGGGCAGATCATCACCCAGCTGGGCAAGGAAAAGGGGATCGACCGGACCGTGATCGTCGACGCGATCAAGGAAGCCCTGGAGATCGCCGCGAGGAAGAAGTACGGGATGAACAAGAAGCTCGAGGCCACCTACGACAGCGACACGGGCGAGTTCGAGATCCTGGAGTTCCGCACCGTCGTGGAGGAGGTCAAGGACCCCGAGGCGGAGATCTCGCTCGAGGCCGCCCGCGAATACGACCCCGAGGCCGCCTACGACGACAACATCGGGTTCCGGATGAGCACCCGCGACCTGGGCCGCATCGCCGCCCAGACGGCCCGCCAGATCATCATGCAGAAGGTGAAGGACGCGGAGCGGGAGGTGATCTACAACGAGTTCATCGGCCGCAAGGGGGAGATCATCAACGGGATCGTGCAGCGCTACGAGCGCGACTGCCTGGTCGTCGACCTCGGCAAGACCGAGGCCGTCATGCCGATGTCGGAGCAGATCCCCCGCGAGCGGTACCGGCAGGGGGACCGCATCCGCGCCTACATCAAGGACGTCGCCAAGACCCCGAGGGGCCCGGAGATCCTGCTGTCCCGCTCCGACCCGCGCGTGATCCTCAAGCTGTTCGAGCAGGAGGTCCCCGAGGTCTACGAGGGGGTCGTTTCCATCCTGAGCGTCGCCCGGGAGCCCGGCTTCCGGACGAAGATCGCCGTGCGCTCGAAGGATCGGGACGTGGACCCGGTGGGCGCGTGCGTCGGGATGAAGGGGTCGAGGGTGCAGAGCGTGGTCCAGGAGCTGCGCGGGGAGAGGATCGACATCATCGCGTGGGACGAGGACCCCGCCAAGTTCGTGTGCAACGCCCTCCAGCCGGCCGAGATCATTCGCGTGCTGGTCAACGAATCCGAGAAGAGCATGGAGGTGATCGTCCCCGAGGAGCAGCTCCTGCTGGCGATCGGGAAGCGGGGGCAGAACGTCAAGCTGGCGTCGAAACTCGTCGGGTGGCACATCGAGGTCCGCGCGGAAGGGCAGGTCGAGGACGCCCTGAAGCGCGCCGAGGGCCTCTTCGCACCGAAGAAGGCGGAGGAAGCGGCGCCGCCCGAAGGTCCGCCGGAGGGGGCGCCCGGGACGCCGGAGGGGGATGCCGTCGGCGAAACGCTGCCGGAGGCCGGGGAACCGCCCCCGCCCGCGGAAGGCGGGGACGCGCCGCCCCCGGAGAAGCCCGGAAACGGGGGGGCGGGGGAATGACGCCAGGCGTCACCCGGCATTCTCCCGAGAGGACGTGCGTTCAATGCGGAAGGACGGCGGTGAAGCCTTCCCTGCTGCGGATCGCGGGGCGGCCCGGGTCGGGCTGGGAGCCGGATCCGGAAAGCCGGAAGCCGGGCCGGGGCATCTACCTGTGCCGGTCCGCGGAGTGCGTGGGAAGATTCGCGGGCAGGATACGGACCGCGAAGGGCGCGGCGCGGTGGAAGATGGGGGTCGAGGGATCGTTGCTCGCGGACAAGGTTTCCGCCTGGTGGGCGGCAGAGAGCGAAAGGAACGCGGGGGGAGTGGATGGATAAAGTTCGCATTCGGGATCTGGCCAAGGAACTCGGGATGGAGACGAGCAAGGAGGTCCTCGCGTTCCTGGAGCGGATCGGGCTGAAAGGCAAGTCGGCGTCGAGCAATATCGAAGGGGACGTCATCGATCGGGTCAGGAGCCATTTCCGGAAAACCGCGCCGCCGCCGCCGCCGAAACAGACCCTCGTGGTCACCCGCGCCGACGGGGTCCTCGAACGGCGCTCGAGCAAGGTCGTCCTGCGCCGCGGCGTCGCGGCCGTCGAGAAGCCTCCCGCCCCTGCCGCCGAAGAGCCCGCGGCACCCCCTGCTTCGGAAATCGAAGCGGCGGCCCCCGAAGCGGGGGCTCCGCCCGCCCCGGCGCCCGAGGTGGCCGCACCGGCGGCCGCACCGGCTCCGGAAGCAGCGCCCCCGGTCGAGGGGCAGCCGCCGGCCCCCGCCGAGGGGGAGGCGGCGCAAGCCCCGCCGGAGGCGGCCGTACGCGTGGTGGAAAAGACGCCCGTCGAGAAGGCCGCGGAGGAGCGGAAAGAGAAGGAAAAGAAGTGGAAGAAGACCAAGCCCCACGAGAAGAAGGTGCAGAAGGGGGTCTTGAAGCGGACCATCATCCAGGAAATCGTCGAGGAGCCGGAAGCTCCCAAGGCCGCGCAGGCGCCGGCGGTGGAGGCCGAGCCGGTCGTCGTCCGCCAGTTCCAGCCGGCACGGGCGCAAAAGCGCAGGGGGAAGCCCGTCAAGGAAAAAAAGGCACCCTCGACCCTGCCGCCGAAGGCCAGCAAGCGGGTGTTCAAGATCGAGGAGGTCATCACCGTCGGGGACCTCGCGCACCGGATGGGGATCAAGGCGGCCGACGTGATCAAGAAGCTGATCGAGATGGGGATGCCGACCACCTTGAACCAGCTCCTCGACGCGGACACCGCGAAACTCCTGGCCCAGGAATACGGGTACGAGGTGGAAAACGTCGCGCCCGAGGTGGAGAGCCTCATCGACCAGGCGGAGGACCGGGCGGAGGACCTCGTTCCGCGCCCGCCCGTCGTCACCATCATGGGGCACGTGGACCACGGGAAGACCACGCTGCTGGACGCCATCCGGCAGAGCAACGTCACGGGCCAGGAGGCGGGGGGGATCACCCAGCACATCGGCGCCTACGAAGTCGAACACGGCGGCAGGAAGCTGGTCCTGCTGGATACGCCGGGTCACGAAGCGTTCACCTCCATGCGGGCCCGCGGCGCTTCGGTCACCGACATCGTGATCCTGGTCGTCGCCGCGGACGACGGGGTCATGCCGCAGACGGTCGAGGCGATCGACCACGCCAAGGCGGCGGGGGTCCCCATCGTGGTGGCGGTCAACAAGATCGACAAGCCCGGGGCGCAGCCCGACCGCATCCGGCAGCAGCTCTCCGAGCACGGGCTGGTTCCGGAGGAATGGGGAGGGCAGGCGCTGTACGCCAACCTGTCCGCGAAACGGAAAACGGGGATCGAGGAGCTGCTCGAGCTCGTGCTGCTCCAGGCCGACATCCTGGAGCTCAAGGGCAACCCCACGAAACTGGCGCGGGGGACGGTCATCGAGTCCCGCCTGGAGAAGGGGCGGGGACCGGTGGCCACGGTCCTCGTGCAGGACGGAACCCTGCGGGTCGGCGACCCGATCGTCACGGGGATCCACTACGGGAGAGTGCGCGCGCTGGCCAACCACAAGGGGAAGAGGCTCATGGAGGTTCTGCCCGGGT
>JBLNFH010000191.1:0-3800 GCA_050263475.1 Deltaproteobacteria bacterium | reverse complement strand
CCAGGAACGTGGCCACCTCGGAGGGCGATGCGAAGGGGGTTTCCCGTCTCTTCGCGACGACGGCGTCGGCGGCCTTCTGCGTGAAGCCCGGCAGCACCCGCAGCACTTCCGGCGGCGCCGCGTTGACATCCACGAGGGGGGACAGGCCATTCACGGTGAAAATCTTCGACAGGAGCCGCATGTAGATCTCCGGAGTCACCCCTTTCACGGAAAGCAGCTCGTCCACGCAGGCGAGCTTGCCGTTGCGCGGCTTGACGGGGATCGGCAGGGAGGCGTAATGAGGCCCTTCCGCGCCGTTCGCCCGGGGCATGTCGTCCTCGTCCCTCCAATCGAGGATGGAATCCCCCACGGCCTCGGCGTCTTCGGGGGAAAGCCCCCCGTTGCGGAGCACCTCCTTGAGCACCTCCTCCTGGACGAGGTTGATGTCGATCTTGCCGCCCTCGCTGACGATCCGCGCTTCATAGGACGCGTCGTCGTCTTTCCCCGCGAGCGGCGCCGCAAGAACGTTGTCGGTCACGGGTTGGGAAAGCAGCGCCAGCGCGCGGCTGATCCCGCTCCGGGCCTGGTAGTACGCCCGGGAGGCATCCAGGCCGTTCCGGGCGGCCTGCGCCTCCGTGCGCATCGCAAACGAGAAGGACATCGCCAGCGTCCCCAGCAGCAGAAGGGCCCACAGGACGATCAGCTGCGCGATGCCCCGTTCGGAGCGCATCAGGATCCTCCCGCCAGAACCGGGATGACCAGCGCGGTCTTGCGCTGCCCGCTCTCCGACGGTGTGACGAACTCCACCCGGACCGCCGCCGGCAGCCCCTTCTTCTCCTTGCCGTCCCACGTCTCCGCCCATTCCCACTTCCCGTCCTCCGTGGGCCCGGGGGAGTAGTGAAAAGTGACCTCGGAGGCGTCGGAAAACAGCACGCGCGGCTTTCCGGTCCCCTCCCAATCCTCCACCCCTTCCGCCCGCATGGGGGATGCCTCCGAGAGCATCAGCCCCTGAACGCCCGGGGAATCGTCCCCGAAGAAACACAGCAGCCGGTAGCCGCCCCCGGACAGGGACGAAGGAGCGGCATCGGAGAGGAACCGGAGCTTCCCGCCCTCCCCACGGAAAAAGGACACCCGGGCGCTCTCCGAAGGGAGAATCGCCAGGGGATCCGCGGACCGGATCGCCCGCTCCAGGATTTCGGTCCCCGCGCGGAGCCGCGCCATGCCGACGGCTTCCTCCCCGCCCCGCGCCAGGGACTCGCCCGTCAGCCGGAACGCCACGACCAGGAACCCCGCGATCGCCGCAAGGATCGAAATCGAGACGACCATCTCCAGGAGCGTGAATCCCTCCCTGCGACGGGATTTGGGCCTGGGCTCCCGAACCATCATGCGCTCACCCGCCCGCCGCGGCGGTCTTGGGCTCCCACCGGGTCGCGACGACGCTCACCGCCCGCTGCCGTTCGCCGTCGCTCCACGTGACGGTCACCTTGATCCGCACCGGCAGGTACGGCTGCCCCTCCTCCTCCGGCAGGAAGGAGGTCTGCGCAATCCAGCGATACTTCTCCCCGAAGAGCCCGCTCTCCTCCCCCTCCACGGGCTTGGGAGCCAGCAGCGCCTCCTCGAGGCGCTGGGAGGCGTACATCGACGCGGCGGTCGCGTCCCTTGCCCCTCCCGACAGGCGCAGCGAACCGGAGAGCAGCTCCAGCAGCCCCAGGAACCCCGCCGCAAGGATCGTCAGCGCGACGATCACCTCGAGGAGCGTGAAGCCGTGCTCTTCCCGCCGGCGCATCACGTTCCCTCCCGGGCGATTCCCGTCAACGGCTCCACCAGGACCCGCCGGCTGCCGCCGCCGGAGGAGGCGATCGCGACCTCCGCCTCGTCGGCGCTTCCATCCGGGTAGAACCGGACGCGCACGACCCCGCTCTCCGCCGCCGCGTCCCCGATCCGGACGGCGGTCAGCCGGATCCCCTCCGGGACGAGCCCCTTCCGCGCGTCCCCGTCGACGCCGTACTCTCCCCGCTCCAGATCGAAGGCCACGGCCCGGCTCCGGGCCTCCGACACCGCCAGCGTCCGCGCGAGGGTGAGCGTGGCCCGCACTTCCTCCGCGCTTCCGCGGAGCCGCGCCGATTCGAGGGCTCCCGGCAGGGAAGGGATCACGACCGCGGCGATCAGCCCCGCGATCGCAAGCACCAGGAGCAGCTCCATCAGCGAGAACCCGCGCATCAGAACGGCACCTCGTTCAGCCGGAAGATCGCCAGGAACATGGAAAAGACGATGAACCCGACCAGGACGCCCATGCCGAGGATCACGGCGGGCTCGAGCAGCACGAGGAACCGCTGGAGGCCTCTGCGCGCGGTTTCCTCGTAGGTGTCCGCGACCGACGACAGCATCTCCTCGAGACGCCCGGTCTCTTCCCCGACGGCGATCATCTGGAGCGCCATCTCGGGAACCGGCGTGGTCTCCTCCAGCGCGTGCGCCACCTTGGCGCCCCCCTGCACCAGGAGGCGCGCCGCCTCCATCCCTTCCCGGACGGCGGCGTTGCCGCTGACCTCGCGGGCGATCACGAACGCGGAAAGGATCGGGACCCCCCCGGAAAGAAGGGAGGACAGGGAGCGCATGATCCGCGAGGTCTCCATCGCCGAGAGGATCCCGCCGACTCCCGGCCAGCGCAGCTTCGCCCGGTCCCAGTCCCTGCGGACCTCCGGGCGGCGCAGCGCCGCGGAGGCCATGAGGTAGACGAAAACGGCGGCCAGGAGAAGGAGCAGCCCCCGCTCCTTGAGGAACGTGCTCGCGGAAAGAAGCGCCTGCGTCGGCGCCGGGAGGGGCACCCTGGATGCGGCGAACACCGCGACGAACCGGGGGACGACGTACACCAGCAGCAGGATCACGGACACCACCGATGCCCCGAGAAGGATCGACGGGTACAGGAGGGAGCCGACGAGGTTGGACCGGAAGTCCCGCGACCGCTGCAGGAACAGGCAGACCTGCTCGAGGGCCTCCTCCATCCGTCCGGTGGAGGCCCCGGCGTTGACCATCTGCACCGTGAACCGGTCGAAGGGCGCGCCCGGCGTCTTTTTCATCGCCTCGGCCAGGGAGCTCCCCGCGCGCACCTCGCGGAGGATCTCCGCCGCCGCCGCACCCATCGGCTTGGCGCGGAACAGGCCGGCGAGCATTTCCAGGCTGCGGTCCACGGGAACCCCGGCGACCAGCAGGGTCCGCAGCCCCTGGAGGAACGGGACCAGGTCCTTTTTCGAGCCTCTCCTGCCGAACCCCCGCGGGGCCGCCGCGGCCGCTTTCCCGGCGGACGGGGCGGCGGGCCAGACCCGGATCGGCAGGAAGCCCATCTCCCGCAGCCGTTCGGCGGCTCCCCGCTCCTCGGCCGCCTCGACCATTCCTTCCGAGACGCGGCCCTCCCGGTCGGATGCACGGTACCCGAACACGGCCATCCCCGTCCCCTTTACGCCGCCGGGACCGTCGGCATCATCCGCCGCTCGTCACCCGGAGCACTTCTTCGATCGTGGTGACCCCGCGCCGCGTCTTGTCCCATCCGTCCTCCCGCAGCAGCGCCATCCCGCGGGCGACGGCGCGCTCCCGGATCGCGCCGGAGTCGGACCGGGCCAGGATCAGGTCCTTGATCTCCCCGTCGACCGGAAGGAGCTCGAAGATCCCCATCCGACCCCGGTACCCGGTCCCGCCGCAGGCGTCGCACCCCTTCCCGACGCACTGGTTCCCGTCGGACGCGAATCCCGTCTCCCGCAGGATCTCCTCCCGGTAGGCCGGGGAGATCTCCCTCGGCGCGGTGCATTTCTCGCACACCGTCCTCA
>JBLNFH010000190.1:0-3006 GCA_050263475.1 Deltaproteobacteria bacterium | reverse complement strand
CCAGCCCCCGATCCTGAGCTCCCGAGACGATGGCCGCCGCCAGCGGGTGTTCGCCCCCACGCTCCAGGCTCCCCGCCAGCCGCAGGAGGCCGGCTGCATCCCACCCCCTCCCGGCGACTACCGAGACCACCCTCGGCTTCCCCTCGGTGAGCGTCCCCGTCTTGTCGACCACGAGGGTATCCACTTTCCGCATTTCCTCGATCGCCTCCGCGTTCCTGAACAGGACGCCCGCGGTGGCGGCTCTCCCCATGGCCACCATGATCGACATCGGGGTCGCAAGCCCCAGGGCGCAGGGACAGGCGATGATTAGCACCGCAACGGCGTTGATCAGGGCATGCGCCATCCTCGGCGATGGGCCGGCCCCCCCCCAGACGAAGGCAGTGGCAAGAGCCACAGCCACCACCGTCGGCACGAAGACGCCCGCCACCCGGTCCGCAAGCTTCTGGATCGGCGCCCGGCTGCGTTGCGCCTCCGCGACCATCCTGACGATCCGTGCGAGGAGCGTATCGCGGCCCACGCGCTCGGCCCGCATCACGAGGGAGCCGGTGCCGTTCACCGTCGCCCCCACCAGCCGGTCGCCCGGATTCTTCTCGACGGGGATCGACTCTCCCGTGACCATGGACTCGTCCACGGCGCTTCTCCCTTCGAGGACGACGCCGTCCACGGGGACCTTTTCCCCCGGGCGCACGCGCAGGCTGTCCCCGGGGCGGACCCCGTCGAGGGAAATATCCTCTTCGGACCCGTCGTCCCAAATGCGGCGTGCCGTCTTCGGCGCCAATCCGAGAAGGGCTTTGATGGCCGCGCCGGTCCGGCTGCGGGCGCGAAGCTCCATCACCTGACCGAGAAGCACGAGAGCGGTGATCACCGCCGCGGCCTCGAAGTAGACGGCGACCTCTCCCCCCTCCCCGCGGAAAGAGGCGGGGAAGACCCCCGGAAACAGCTTGGCGACCAGGCTGAAAAGGTAGGCAGCCCCGACGCCGAGCGCAATCAGGGTGAACATGTTAAGGCTTCGGTTTTGCACGGATTGCCAACCGCGCAAGAAGAAAGGCCACCCGCCCCAGAGAACGACCGGGGTGGCAAGGACAAGTTCCAGCCACCCTCGCGTCTGCGGCGGCAGGATGTTTTTCATGAGGCGGCCGGGAAGGAACTCGCCCATCGCAACGAGAAGGACCGGCACCGTCAGAAAGAGGCTGACCCGGAAACGTCGCGTCATGTCGACGAGCTCCGGATTCTCCTCGTCCTCGGCGGCTGCCGTTCGGGGCTCCAGGGCCATCCCGCACTTGGGGCAGTTTCCGGGCGTATCGCGGACCACTTCCGGATGCATGGGGCAAACCCATTCGGTTCGGGGGGCAGGAACGGGGATACCGGCGGGCTCCAGGGCCATGCCGCATTTCGGGCAGCTTCCCGGTACCGCCTGCCGGATCTCCGGGTGCATCGGACAGGTGTACTCCCTGCCTTCAGCGGAAGGCGGAGTCTTAGCGGACCGCTCCTCTTCAGCCACCGTCCGTTTCCTGCCGCCGGGCATCGGCATCCTCCGCACGACATCGTTTTCTTCTGTTCGATTCCCTCACGGCGGAAATCGGATCGAAAAAGGAAGGACCGTCTACACCCGTTTCTTTTCCGCGCGAAGATCGGGGCCGCACGGATTGCCGCCCGGTAGATGGCACAAGGGTATTCATCTACTTCACGGTGCGGCTGAAGGTCGCGGATCCCTTCTTCCCTCCCGACTCGATCTCCGTCTTGAAGGTATATTTCCCCGGCTTGGGGAGGTTGACATCGGCCCCGAAGTGCCCCTCCATTGCCATGAAATTCGTCGTCTCCGCTTTCTTGTCCGGTCCGACGACCGTCACCGAACCCTTCCCCTCCGTGACAGGCTTCTTCGACTTGGGATCGGTCAGTTCGAAGGCGATGTGATGGCTTTTCATCACCATTCCTTCCATCTTCATCCCGGTGGCCTTGGCCTTCTCCATGTGTGCCTTCATGTCCATCAGGCGGGCCTCTCCGTGCCATGGGCCCACCTTGCCGCTGAAGATCTTGTCCCCCATTTTCATCATGCTGCCGTGTCCTTCCTTCGAGCCCTCCATCTTCATGCCGGGCATTTCCTCATGCCCTTTTTCGGCGGCAGTGCAAAGCACCGGTGCCGCCAGGATCACCAGAAGAACCCCACTCACCGCAAAACGCTTCATGCCCATTTCTTTCTCCTCCCTGTCGGTATCGAACTCCGCACTCCGTCCGTTTCTTCCCTTTTCCCCCCTTACGCCTTCGCCGGATGCGCTCCCCCCTTGATCTCCCGGGCCTTCCAGAGCTTGTAGATCGCCGGGTACACGAGGAGTTCCAGGATGAACGACGTGACCAGCCCTCCCAGCATGGGGGCCGCGATCCGCTTCATGACGTCGGCTCCCGCCGAGGTTGACCACATGATGGGCAACAGCCCCATGAATGCCGCCGCGACGGTCATGATCTTCGGTCGGGCGCGCTTGACGGCGCCGTGGATGATGGACTCGTCCAGTTCCTCCATGTTCCGGAGCAGCCCCTTCTTCTTCGCGTCTTCATGCGAAAGGTCGAGGAACAGGAGCATGAAGACCCCGGTCTCCGCGTCCAGCCCCAGCAGGGCGATCATCCCCACCCAGGCGGCGATGGAGACGTTGTACCCGAGTATGTAGAAGAGCCAGATCGCGCCGATGGCCGAGAAGGGGACAGCCATCATGACGATCGACGCCTTGAAGGCGCTCCGGGTATTCATGTAGAGGAGCACGAAGATCAGGACCAGTGTCACGGGCACCACGAGCTTCAGTCGCTCGCGAACCCGGATCATGTTCTCGTACTGGCCGCTCCACTGGAGCACGTAGCCGGTCTTGAGCGGGACCTGCTTCTCCACGGCCGCCTTGGCCTCCTCCACGTAGCCGCCCACGTCGCGGCCGGCAATATCGACGTACACGTAGCCGGCCAGGAAACCGTTCTCGTCCCTTAGCATGGCGGGGCCCTCGACGAGCGTGATGTCCGCGA
>JBLNFH010000189.1:0-3681 GCA_050263475.1 Deltaproteobacteria bacterium | reverse complement strand
CGATCCGCTTCTTCACGATCTTCAGCGAGTTCAGGAGGGCCGCAAGGACCACCACGGCCGTCCCGTGCTGGTCGTCGTGGAACACCGGGATGTCCATCTCCGCCTTGAGCCGCTCCTCGATCTCGAAGCACCGCGGAGCCGCGATGTCCTCCAGGTTGATGCCGCCGAACGTCGGAGCGAGGGCCTTCACGATCTTTACGATCTCGTCGGAGTCCTTCGTCGCCAGGCAGATCGGCCATGCGTCGATCCCCGCGAACTCCTTGAACAGCATCGCCTTGCCTTCCATCACCGGCATCGCCGCCTCCGGCCCGATGTCCCCCAGGCCCAGGACCGCCGTGCCGTCGGACACCACCGCCACCGTGTTCCGGCGGATCGTCAGCGTGTACGACTTCCGCACGTCCTTCGCGATCGCCATGCACACCCGGGCCACCCCCGGCGTGTACGCCATCGAGAGGTCGTTCCGCGTCTTGACCGGGATCTTGTTGCTGATCTCGATCTTGCCCCCGAGGTGTTTCAGGAAGGTCCGGTCCGAGACGTTGACGATCTTCACGCCCTGGACGGCCTTCACGGCATTGATGATCTCCTGCGCATGGTCGATCCCGCGGGCGCGGACCGTGATGTCCCTTGCGACCGTCCCCTTCCCGTGGCCGGAGAGGTCCACCGCTCCGATGTCTCCGCCGACTTCTCCGATGGCGGTCGTGACCTTGCCCAGCATTCCGGGCCGGTTCTGGATATCGACGCGCATCGTGATGCTGTAGCTTTCGCTGGGCGACAGGATGGTGGCCATGCAATCCTCCCCTAAAATTCAATGATGGTCGAGCCGGGTCGAGCGCAAGAGGGTATTTTATTGAAACAAGCAGGCTTTGTTCAAGGAATTTCCCCTTCATTGCCGCGTTTTTCAATGACCGCATCTGCTGACTAATGCATTTTCCGAAGGGTATCTTTACAAAAATCAAGACAAAGGGGTATCCTTACTAATAGCAGGGGGGGGTGTCTTGGTGGAAACGACCGATGTCGGAAAAAGGATAAAGAGCATCCGGAAAAGGAAGGGGTTGACCCTCCAGGAACTCGCCGAAAAAAGCGCGATCTCCGCTACGGCGATCAGCGCCATCGAGAGGAACGTGTCGTCCCCGACGGTGAACACCCTGGCGAGCATCGCCCGGGCCCTCGGGGAGTCGCTGTCCTCCCTTCTGGGAGAAAGCGAAATTTCCTTCGTCCTGACACGGGCCGACAAGCGGGAGCGGCTGGCCACGGAGATCCGGAACGCCGATTTCCAGAGCCTGGCCTCCGGCATTCCCGGGCAGCGGTTCCAGCCGATGCTGAGCGTCCTGAAGCCCGGGGCGTCGAGCGGGGAGGACTACGTAACCCACCGGGGGGAGGAGTTTTTCCTGGTCGTGAAGGGAACGCTGGAGGTCGAGCTGAACGGCCAGACCTCCCGGCTGGAGGAAGGGGACAGCCTCTACTTCCGCGGCAACACGCCGTACCGCTGGAAGAACGCCGCGGACCGGGAAACGCAGATCCTGATCGTCTCCGCCGCCTGACGCTTGCAGGACGGCGAACGCTTACTTCACCCCTTTCCTGGGGCAGACCGTCAACAGGCCGCAAACGGGGCACTTCGGCTTCCGGGCCACGCAGACCTTCCTGCCGTGCCATCCCAGGCGCGTGGCGAACTCCCACCGTTTTCCCTCGGGCACGACGGCCGACAGGTCCTGTTCGATCCGGACGGGATCCTTCGAGGAGGTCAGGCCCAGGCGGAACGACACCCTTCCGACGTGCGTGTCGACCGGCAGCGCATCGACGCCGAAGCATGCCCCCAGGAGGATCGAGGCGGTCTTCCTGCCAACCCCCGGCAGCGCGGCGAGCGCTCCCATCGTCGCCGGCACCTTGCCCCCGTGGCGTTCGAGAATCGCGGCGGACAGCCCCCGGATCGCTTTCGCCTTGTTCCGGTAGAACCCCGTCGTGCGGACGGCCTCCTCCACCGCTTCCGCCGGCGCAGCGGCCAGCGAGCGCGGGTCCGGGTATTTCCGGAACAGCGCGGGCGCGACCCGGTTCACCCGCTCGTCGGTGCATTGGGCGGCGAGCACCGTCGCCACGAGCAACTCGAAGGGATTCCGGTATTCGAGCAGGATCCGGGCATCGGGGTAGGCGTGCGCGAGGAAATCCAGGACGATCGGGACCGGGGCGGCCGGCGTCCGGGGGGGCACTCAGGAGCTCCGGCGGAAGACGATCACCTCGTACCCCTGCACATCGACCTCGAAGGTCGCGCCCTGAACGCTGCAGGTGAACAGTTTCCCGGGCCCCATGAACTCGTCCTCGGGGGAGACCGAGAACGCGCCGCGCTCTTCCAGCCAGTCGAGCATCGACCGGACCTCGACGAAGGTCATGTCGATGGATGTGAGCAGGTTGTAGACCTTCCCCTTGTGCAGGATGGGGTATTGGTCCAGTTCCTCGTCGGGCCTCACAGCGGTTCCTTTCGCGCTTTACGTCCGCCTTTGCGATAGTATACCCTTGTAACCCGCCACGTAACAGATGCCTGGAGGGGGACGCTTGCTGATCCGCGACATTCTTGCCAGGAACGCCCGCATCTACCCGGACCGCATCGCATTGACCCTGGGGGGGGAGTCCTTCACGTTCCGGGAGCTGTCCGAGCGGGTCGCCCTCCGCGCGGCCTCCCTCCGCGGACTCGGGATCGGGAAAGACGACCGGGTGGCGGTCCTGACGCACAATTCTCCCTACTACGTGGAGCTGCTGTACGCCGTCACGCAGATCGGGGGCGTCCTATTGCCGCTGAACGAACAGCTGATCGCCCGGGAGCTCGCGGCGATCCTCAGGCACGCCGACGCGAAGGCCGTCTTTTTTTCCGAAGCGTTCCGGGAGGTTGCGGGGCGCCTTCGGCCGGAGCTGCCCTCGCACACGTTTTTCTCGGTCATCGACCGGGTCTCCGCCGGGAGCGGAGGTTTGCCGGGAGGGGAAGCGATTCCGCTTGCCGAGTCCGACATCGCGCTCCTGATCTACACGGGCGGAACGTCGGGGACCCCGCGCGCCGCGATGCTGTCCCACGGGAACCTGGTCGCCGCATCGGTGTCCGCCGCGCTCGAACTCGGCCTGTCCCGCAACGACGTCTACCTTTCCTGCACGCCGCTGCCGTTCATGGCGGGAACGGGACGTCTTCTGCGGTTCCAGTACATGGGGGGGACGATCGTCATCCTGCCCGAGTTCGATCCGGAGGAAGTGCTCCGCACGATCGAGTGCAGCAAGATCACGCACCTGCTCCTGACGCCGACGATGATGGCCCGGATCCTCGATTTCCCTTCCGCTTCCCGGTTCAACCTCGCCACCCTGAAGATGGTCCTGTACGGAGGGGCCTCGATCCCGATCGAGCTGCAGAAACGGGCCATCCGGTTTTTCCGGTGCGGGCTGGTCCAGTCTTACGGCCAGGTCGAATCCTCCGGGGTTCTCACGTTCCTGCACGCCGAGGACCATTCCCTGGAAGAGAGCGCGCCGTACATGAGGAAGCTCATGTCGGTCGGCAAGGAATCGATCGGCGTGGAGGTGCGGGTGGTGGACGAGTCCGGCCGGGAGGTCGCCCCCAACCTGGTCGGTGAAGTCGTCGCGAAGGGCCCGAACGTCTTCCAGGGGTATTTCCGGGACCCGGCTGCCACTTCCGAAGTGCTGCGGGAC
>JBLNFH010000188.1:0-4787 GCA_050263475.1 Deltaproteobacteria bacterium | reverse complement strand
CATGGATAACGATCGGGATGCCGCCCGCGAAAGGTTCCGCAGCCTGGGACACCCCGCCACCCGGGGCAGGGGGGAGATCCTCCGCATCCTGGCGGAGAGCCCCCTCCCGCTCTCTCCGAGGGAGATCCGGGAGCGGATCCCGAACCCCAAGCCCGATGCCTCCACCGTCTACCGGAACCTTACCCTCATGGTCTCCATCGGCCTGGTCCGGAGCGTCGCCCTGCACGAGCGCAGCCAGCGGTACGAGGCGGCGACCGACGGGGCGCACCGGCACCGGGTCGTCTGCCGCAAGTGCGGGCGGATCGAGTCCTTCCAGCCCAAGCGGTGCGATCTCTCCCGCATCGAAAACGACATCCGGGGGGCGCTGGGGTTCGACGTGACGGACCACTCCCTGGAATTTTTCGGAGCCTGCGCGGCATGCGGGGAAAAGAAGGCAAAACGATGACCCGCCCCGCCCGCCGGATCACGAGGCTCGCCGCGCTGCTTTCCGCGGGCCTGCTCCTGGTCTCCGCCCTGCCGGCCGGCGCGAACGACCTGCGGGTGCTCGCCTCCTTTCTCCCGATGTACCTGTTTGCCCGGAACGTGGCCGGCGAGACGCCGGGGGTCTCCGTCGACCTGATGCTCCCCGCCTCGCTGGGATGCCCTCACGAATACGCGCTGACCCCCGGGGACATGCGGAAGATCGCGTCCGCGAACCTCTTCATCGCCAACGGCTATGGGATGGAGGAGTTTCTCGGGGCGCCGGTACGGAAGGCCAACCCCGGGATCCGGATCGTGGAGAGCGCGGAGGGCGTGTCGCCGATCCGCACGGGCGTCGCCGACCACGGAGGGATCAATCCCCACACCTGGGTAAGCCCCCGGAACGCGATTCTCCAGGTCCGCAACATCGAGAGGGCGATGTCCGCCGCCTCCCCCCGCAACGCCCCCGCCTTCCGCCGCAACGCGGACGCCTATGTCGCGAAGCTCGCCGTTCTCGCCGGCGAGTTCGAGGCCGCGTCGTCGCGGTTCCGGAACCGCAACATCGTCACTTTCCACAACGTCTTCGACTATCTCGCCAGGGATCTCGGCCTGAATATCGTGGGGGAAATCGAGGACACCCCCGGCCAGGAGCCGTCCGCGGGGGAGATCCGGAAACTGATCCGGACGATCCGGGAGAAGAAGGCGGCTGCCGTATTCTGGGAGCCTCAATACCCGGATCGGCTGGCCAGGATGATCGCCGATGAGGCAGGCGTACCATCGAAAGCGCTGGACCCGGTATCCACCGGGTCCGAGTCGCCCTCCGCCTACGAATCCGTCATGAGGCAAAATCTGCGTACGCTCTCGGAGGCCCTGGGGATGCGATGAAACGGCCCGCCCGCTTTCATACGCTCGAGATCCGCGATCTGTCGGTCCGCGCCGGGGGCACGGAGATCCTGTCCGGCATCCATGCCGACATCCGGTGCGGGGAGGTCACCGCCCTCATCGGTCCCAACGGCGCGGGAAAGACCACGCTGCTGCTGGCCATCCTGGGGCTCGTTCCCTATTCGGGGCAGATCCGGTTCTGCCGCGCCGAAGAACACGGTAAAGGGACGCCGAGGATCGGCTATGTCCCCCAGCGGATCGACCTGGACCGGAACGCCCCGTTGACGGTGCTCGATTTCTTCGCCCTCTCCTCGCAACGGCTCCCCGTTTTCCTCGGCCGCTCGAGGAAAACGCGGTCGGACGCGGAAGCCGCCCTCCGCCGGGGCAAGGCGGACCACCTCATCGACCGTCCCCTGGGGAAGCTCTCGGGGGGCGAACTCCAGCGAGTGCTCCTTGCGCTGGCCCTGCGCGGCAATCCGGACATCCTCCTCCTGGACGAGCCGGTATCCGGGGTGGACGTGTCGGGCGAGGAGCTCTTCTGCGATTTCCTCGACCAGATCCACCGGGAGTCCGGGTTCAGCCTCCTGCTGGTCAGCCATGATCTCTCCGTGGTCGCGCGCCACGCCGACCGCGTCATCTGCCTCAACCGGTCGATCGTCTGCCAGGGAGCGACGACCGAGGTCCTCACCCCCGAAACCTTGAGCGCGAGGTACGGAAGCGACGCCCATCTGTTCAGCCACGGGCATTCGGACGGGCACGGCCACCTGCACGGCGAAAGGAACCCGTAGCATGGAGTCCCTCTTTTCCCTCTTCTATTCCCTGATGGATCGCCTGCTGCCGCTGGCGTTCGCGGAGCCGACGTTCATGAAGCGGGCGCTCCTCGCCGTGCTCTTCGTCGCTCCCGCCGCGGCGGCCGTGGGGCTGCCGCTGGTCCAATTCCGTATGGCGTTCTTCTCGGACGCCATCGGGCACTCGGCGTTCACCGGGGTGGCGCTGGGGGTGCTCCTCGGGATCCACCCTCTCCTCACCATGGTCGCCTTCGGCCTGTTCGTCGCCTATTCGATCACGATGGTCAAGGGCCGGAGCGGGCTTTCCCCGGACACGGTCATCGGGGTGTTCTTCTCCACGGTCATCGCCTTGGGGATCGCCGTCATCAGCGCCCAAAAGGGGCTGACACGGAATCTTCAGTCCTACCTGTACGGCGACCTCCTTGCCGTCTCCAACACGGAGGTTCTCTGGATGGCCGCGCTGTTCCTGGGCGTGGCCGTCTACCTGTTGTTTGCGTTCAACCGGATCCTGCTTCTGGGGGTCCACGAAGGGTTCGCGCGCAGCCTCGGCGTTCGGGGACGCGCGCTCGAGATCTCCTTCTCCCTCGTCGTGGCGCTGGTCGTGACGACGGCCATCCGGGCCGTGGGAATCCTGCTGGTCACTGCGCTCCTGGTGGTCCCCGCGGCGGCCGCGCGCAACGTCGCAAGGGAAGCGGCGGCGGCATTCTGGGCGGCGATCGCCATCTCCCTGGCATCAGGGGTAGCGGGGGTCGCCGCCTCCTACTATCTCGACACGGCCACGGGTGCCACGATCGTTCTCGTCGCCGCAGCATGCTTCGCCCTGACCGCCATTCTACGGCATGTGCGGGGGGAAACCGCCTGAACCGTACGCACCCCCTTGATCCCGGGTCGATTTCCGGTTGCAGTCGTCTTCCGTTAACCAGGAAATAGTTGCATTCGACCCCTCATCACGACCGGAGGAGCCATGGGACGGAAAGGATCGCGTCCATCCGCAGGGCTGGTTCGTCCCCGGCGAGGAAAACCTCATAGCCGGGCGCAATGCTTCAAATCCAGCCGCTGATTCGAAGAGCCGGAACGGAAAACGGGAGGGGGAATTTCCCCCTCCCGCGTCCTTCCGATTCACCCGGGAGGAGTTTCGAACTTCGCCTTTTCCCTGGACATCGCCTCGCGGCCGGCGTCGTAGGCCGCCTTGATGACCGACTTCTCCTCGTCGATGAACGACTCCACCTTCTGCTTCACGTCGCCGGACCAGCCTTCGGCCTTTTTTCTCAGATCCTCCGTCAGCCCGTTGATCCTTTCGCGGGCTTCCTTTCCGGAGACGGGGGCGTAGAGCAGGGCCAGCCCCGCTCCCAGCAGCCCGCCGGCCAGGAACGCAAGGAGAACCCCTCCGCTGCCGTTGCAACACCTTTCATCACTCATGGCTGCCCTCCCTTCGTGCGAATCGTTTCACGACGTGCGACACGGCGGCCTTCACTCCCGCCACTCCGCCGGCCACGTTTCCGAGAACGGGGACCACGGCGAGCTGCAGAAGGCCGGTGGCCGCATCCAGCGTTTTCCGGAATCCCCTGATCCCTTCCGTCATGTGCGCCACGTTGGCCGCGCTCCTCTCTGCGTGCCCGAGGATTCCCTGCACCATCCCGTTGGTCTTTCGGAGATCTTCGGTCGTCATTTCGAACTGCCGGATCGCCTCGTCCACGCGGCGCTCCAGGTGGTCGATCGTCCTGCGAAGCCGCCAGAGGGTCATCGCCAGGACCACCGCCAGGACGATGGCAGCGATCGACAAGGCCGCAAACAACACCGTCTGGCCGTTCAAGGCATCACCTCCGGTTAGATATTGCAGGACTTTGCACAGTTCCGCTCGTACACGATTAAAATACCTTAAAGTCACGGGGCCCCGCAACCTCCGGTGAAGTAGAATAAATCTAGCGACCGACCAGGAACCGAACCGGCCGTGACAATGTCAGAAACCATGGGAGTCGGAGTGGATTCGAACGGAAGAAACGCCCGACCGGTGGACCTTCTGCTGAAGGCGTTCCGGCAGGGAAAACCGGGGGCGTTCGACGCGATCGTCCGGGCGCACCAGGATCGGGTGTACGCTTTCTGCGCCCGGATGCTCTCCGACCGGGAGGAAGCCCTGGATATCGCTCAAGAGGTGTTCCTGTCGGCCTACCGGAACCTGGGGGGGTTCCGGGAGGAGGCGTCCCTGTCCACGTGGCTGATGAAGATCGCTGCCAATCGGTGCCTGAACCGGATCCGCCGCAGGAACTCGCTCGCGACCCGGGAGGTTCCCCTCCCGGACCCGGGAGAGTGGAACGAACCGTCGTTCCAGCCGCCGGCCCCCGAGGCGGCCCGGCCGGACCGGGTCGCCGAAATCCGGGAAGTGGGGAAGATCCTGGAGGAGGCGCTGGCCCGCATCGATGCCGATTCACGCTGGCTGCTGCTGTTATCGGACGTGGAGGGATTCACGTATGAGGAAATCGCCTCCATGGCGAAGATCCCGGTCGGGACGGTGAAATCGAGACTTCACAGGGCGCGGATGGCGTTGCGGAAAATCCTCGCCCCGGTGGTATAGAGGAACACGGGGATGAACTGCAGACAGGTACGGAGCCTCCTCTCCGATTTGCTGGACGGCTCGCTTCCGGATGCCGTGCGGACCGC
>JBLNFH010000187.1:0-4374 GCA_050263475.1 Deltaproteobacteria bacterium | reverse complement strand
AGGACGCCGCGCGCGCCGCACATCCGGAACCTCTCCTCGTCGAACGGAACGAGGGTTCCGGAGAGAATGAGGACCGGGCACGACCGGGTCTTTTCGGCGGCCATGAGCTCTCCGGCCACCTGGAACCCGTCCTTGTCCGGCAGCGTCACGTCCGCAACCACCAGGTCGGGAACGGTCGCTTCCGCGAGCCGGATGGCATCGATGCCGTTGTCGACCACGGTCAAGGAAACGTCCGACTGCGCAAACGTCAGCTCGAACACTTTCCGGATCGTCAGGCTGTCCTCGGCCAGCAGTATGCGTTTGCCCATGGGCCCTCCGAATGGTTCCTCATTTTAGGAGGATTCCGGAATCTTTTCAACGAAAACGAGGTCGACTTCCCCGCGGTCCACATCGGCGCGCCGAACCCTGACCCGGAGCCGGTCTCCCAGGGCAAACCGGTTTTTTCGGTACGCACCGCACCACTCCCCCCGCTCGGCGGAGTACCGGTAATCGTCATCCCGTAACGTGGAGACGTGGATGAACCCCTCGGCCATGCACTCGAGGAGCTCGACGAAGAATCCGGATCCCACGATGGAGGAGATGACCCCCGTGAAGGTCTGCCCGACCTTTTTCGAGAGATAGAGCGCCTTGGAGCGCTGCTCGACGTCGCGCTCCGCCTCCATCGCGGTCCGCTCCCTTGCGCTCAGGTGCTCCCCGATCTCGGCCCCCTTTTCCTCGAGCGCGGCCGCGTACGAGGAGAGCCGCTTCTCCCCCAATGCGGCTTTCATCACCCGGTGGACGATCAGGTCGGGGTACCGGCGAATCGGCGACGTGAAGTGCGTGTATTGGGAAAGGGCAAGCCCGAAGTGGCCCAGCTGCTCGGGGCCGTATCTCGCGAGCATCAGGCTGCGCAGCAGCAGCATGTTGATGTATTTCTCGTATTTCCCGCCGCGGGCCGCTGCGGCCCAGGCCTGCAGCCGGGAAGAGACGTCGCGCCGGTCGGTGACCTTCGCACGGCGCAGCAGCCGCGCGGCGGCATCCTCGAATTCCTCCATGCGGTCCGCTTTCGGAGGCTCGTGGATGCGGGATAGAAACGTGAATCCCTTCCCGGAGAGGAATTCGGCCACCGCGGTGTTTGCCACCAGCATGAACTCCTCGATCAGCCGGTGGGACTCCCATCGCGGAGCCGCCTCGATCTTCGAAGGCTGTCCGTCGTCCACCTCGATCTTCGCTTCGGGAAGGTCGAAGTCGAGCGCCCCCCGAACCGATCGGGCAAGGGTCAGACGGCCGGCGGCGACCTCCATCCGCCGGAGCATCCCGCCCAGGAGCGGCGCGATCTTTTTCCTGCCCGCGGGCGGCGAAGCGCCGGCGAGAAACGCATGGACCTCCTCGTAGGTCAGCCGCGCGCGGCTCCGGATGATGGAGGGATAGAAGGCAGCCCTGCCAATTCGCCCCTGCGGGTCGAGCGGGATCTCCACCGTCATCGTGCAGCGGTTGACCCCCGGTTTCAGGCTGCAGATCCCCTCGGACAGCGCCGGCGGAAGCATCGGCACCGCTCGGTCGGGGAAATAGACGCTGGTGCCGCGGGCGTACGCGTCGCGGTCGATCTCCGTCCCGACCGGCACGTAGTGGGATACGTCGGCGATCGCCACCAGGAGCCGGGCACCCTCCCGTTCGTCCAAAAGGCAGACGGCATCGTCGAAGTCGCGTGCGTCTTCGCCGTCGATGGTGACGTACGGAAGGTCCCGTTGATCGACGCGCCGGGCGTCGTCCCATCCCGCGTCTTCCTCCTGTCGGCCGGATGGGAACCGCACCGCCGTCGGGAGAACCTTCGCTTCCCCGAGCGAACCGGCTGAAAACTCCACCGGAAGGTCCCTGGAGCAGGCGACCGCAAGGAAGATCGTCTCCATGGTGTATTCCGTGCCCAGGAGCCGGATTAATTTGGCCCGCCCTTCCTCCCCCCTTTCCGGATATTGATCGATTTCCGCGAGCACCAGGTCCCCGGGGGATGGTTTCAGGTTGCGGGGAACCGTTACGGGGAGATGGAAGTCCGCCTCCCGGTCCCTGAACCTGACGAACGCCCGTTCCCCGACCGGGGAGTAGCGCCCCACGAACCTGCGGATTCCCCTCTCCAGGACCTGGACGATCCGACCGTACGGAGGGGCGCCCCCCTTTTGCCGCTCCAGGCGCACCCGCACCCGGTCCTTGGGCATCGCGCCGGAAAGCGCATGGCCGGGGATGCGGATCGCCGGTTCGTCGCGGGAATCGGGGATGACGAGAGGCCTGCCTTCCCGTGTGAACCGAAGCCGCCCTTCCCGGAGAGCGCCAGTCGGCTTTTTCTCCGCATGCCGCGAAGGAGCGCCATAAGGAGTAGCCGCTCCCCGGGCGCCCTCCCGCGACGAACCTTTCCGGAATTTGCCCTTCCCCCTCCTGCCATACCCTTCCCCCGCGCTCTTCAGGGCGGCGCGGAACAGCCTCCGCTCTCCCTTGGAGACTCCCGCAAGGCGGTACCAGTCATGCACGTTGGAAACGCCGGGACGCAGGGACTCGGCGTTCCGCCGCAGCCACTCTTCCCAATATTCCTTGTTCCTCAAATCCTTCCCCGCCCTCCTTTTCCCCTCTCATCCTACATTCTGGCAGGAATCACGGGTAGCGATAACGCGCGCAGGCCAACTTTCCCGGTTGCCTGCCGTGGGCGCTTTGCTATAATCCTATTTCCGCGATCGGAGTGCCGAAGTGGCGGAACTGGCAGACGCGCTAGATTCAGGGTCTAGTGTGGGCAACCACGTGGGGGTTCAAATCCCCCCTTCGGCACCACAACCACGAAACATCCCGCCACTATTGCCGCATACGGGGATTTGAACGCGAGTCCGCCGCCGAGCGACTGGGCGGGGACACACCTCTCCCGCATCCCGGAACAGGAAATAGCAGGAATGTCCCCGGTGACCTTGTGGAGGGCGACAGCCCCGAGCCGCGCCGCAGAAGCCGCAGGCGTGATCGCCGGAGGCTCATCGGGCAAATCCCCCCTTCGGCACCAGATCCTCAACCCTTTTCCCTGCAGAGATAAAAACCGACCGTTTTCATCGTCATGACGACTTCCCTGTCCTGATTCATCACTTCCACGTCGAAGCCGACGAGCCCCCGATCGGGCTTCGATCGGGAGCGCCTGGCCTCCCGGATCCCAACCCGGATCGACAGCTCATCCCCCGGCCGCACCGGCTTGACCCAGCGAAGCTCATCCACCCCGGGAGACCCCAGGCTCGCCACTCGGGAGACCACATTATCGACCAGAAGCCGCATCGTCAGCCCCGCCGTGCGCCAGCCGCTTGCGATGAGCCCGCCGAAGTGGGTTTTTTTCGCGCCTTCCGGATCGACATGGAACACCTGCGGATCGTAGCGCCTGGCGAAAGCGATCACCTCGCCTTCCGTGACCGCGATCGGGCCGAACTCATAAACGGAGCCGGCGACGTAATCCTCGAAGTATCGGTCATCCCTCGGCACGGCAAATGCGCGGTGACCCATCCTGCATCCCACCTCTCGAAGCGGATGAACGCCGGCGGGCTATCTCTTTTCCCTCAGCGCTCTCACGGCCGCCTGCCTGGCTTCCAACGGAAAGGATCCCGTCGCTTCCAGGGATGCCGCCTTCAGGGCGATCCACACCTGAACGGGATCGACCCTGCGGTCTTTCCGACGCCGGACGGAGGCGGAAGGTTCCTCCATACGATCGAAAAACCGATCCCTCAATTTTCCGGCTGCCCCTTCCGGGCCGTGCAGAACGCACTCCGGGCAGATGGCCCCGAAAAGGAGCGGCCCGTCGCGAAGCTGCATGAGGATCCTCTTCGGGGCGTACCGCTGGCCGCAGCAGCAGCATTCCAGGAGACCCCCGGACGCCTCGTTCCGCGCCGCAAGGACGATGGTCGCTCCCCCGCATCCTTTCATCCTTCCGGTTGCCGGCATGGTGAGGGCCGCCCTGCCTTTTTATCGGGAGGGACTGCCGTTTTCCGGGATCCGGAGTACCGCCTCGCAGCCGCCCGATGGAGCATCGGCCAGGAAGACCGTGCCCCCCATCTCCGCTGCAAGGTACCGGGCCAGGGGGAGACCGATGCCGGAGTGCTCCGGTCCGGTCTTCGTCGTGAATCCTTCCTCGAAGACCCTGGAGGCAATCTCTGGGGGGATTCCCGGCCCTTCGTCGGCCACGACGAACTCCCAGTTTCCGTCCTTAAGGGAAACCGACAACCGGAGCGCGCCTCCCTTTGCCGCCATGGCCTCGGACCCGTTGAACAGGAGGGCGAGCAGGATCAGGGCGAAATCCCTTCGGTCCGCGTTCACCATTCCCTGGGGAAAGCTTTCCGGCAGCTGCAGGGCCACGTTGTTCCGCCCCAGGTCGTACCTGGA
>JBLNFH010000186.1:0-3809 GCA_050263475.1 Deltaproteobacteria bacterium | reverse complement strand
GCCCTTTCGGCGCGGGGTCCGGAAACGTCGTGCGTCGCCGGCGCGGCCTCGTGGGCCGGTGCGGTCCCGTGGGCCGGGGCCTGCGCGTGCGGCGCCGCGGGCAGGGCCGCCGCGGCCGCAGGGGCCCCTTCGGCGTGCGCAGCCGATGCGACGGGGATCGCCGACGCGGGCTTTTGGATCAGCTCGCCGAACCACCCGCTGTACCAGAAGGAGAAGGAAAGGGCCGCCAGGATCACCAGCGGCACCCACATGTTGGGGGGCGACTCGTGCGCATGGTCGAACTTGTGATGGTCCTTGGGCTCCCCGAGGAAGGTGAGGATCACCAGCCGGAACATGTAGAAGGCGGTCAGCCCCGCCGTGAACAGCGCCCCGGCGAACAGCAGGATGTGCTGGGGGTTCCTCATCCCGAACTCGAGCGCCGCTCCCAGGATCATGTCCTTGCTGTAGAAGCCCGAGAAGAACGGCACCCCGGCGATCGAGAGAGTCGCCACCAGGAACGTGACGAAGGTGATCGGCATCTTCCGGCGCAGGGCGCCCATGTCGGTAATTTCCTGGCTGTGCACGGCGTGGATCACCGAGCCCGAGCCGAGGAACAGGCAGGCCTTGAAGGCCGCGTGGGTCGTCAGGTGCGCCAGCCCCGCCGTGAACCCGCCCACGCCCAGGCCCATGATCATGAAGCCCAGCTGGGAGCAGGTCGAGTAGGCGAGGACCTTCTTGATGTCGGTCGCCGTCAGGGCGATCGTGGCCGAGATGAACAGCGTGATGAGGCCGATGTAGGCGATGACCAGGAAGGCGTCGGGGGTGAAGATGGGGTAGACCCGGCCGACCAGGTAGACACCGGCGGCGACCATCGTCGCCGCGTGGATCAGCGCGGAGACGGGGGTTGGGCCCTCCATCGCGTCGGGGAGCCAGACGTGGAGCGGGAACTGGGCGGATTTGCCGATCGCCCCGCAGAAGATCCCGATTCCCGCCAGGGTGAGCAGCGTCCCGCCGATCTTCCCCTCGCGGATCGCCTGGAACACCTCGTCGTACCCCAGCACCCCGGTCGTGGCAAAGAGGAGCAGGAACCCGAGCAGGAACCCGAAGTCCCCCACCCGGTTCACGATGAACGCCTTCTTGCCGGCGTCGGCCGCCGACTTCTTCTCGAACCAGAACCCGATCAGCAGGTAGGAGGAAAGCCCCACGAGCTCCCAGAAGATGTAGATGAAGAAGAAG
The DNA here is from genome assembly GCA_050263475.1 of Deltaproteobacteria bacterium. Classification (GTDB taxonomy): domain Bacteria; phylum Desulfobacterota; class Deferrimicrobia; order Deferrimicrobiales; family Deferrimicrobiaceae; genus FEB-35. The sequence continues at coordinate 2,594 of JBLNFH010000186.1, read as the reverse complement.
CTCTCCGCCAGGACCAGCCCCAGCATCGAGAAGGAGAAGATGGAGAGGTAGGCGAAGAACCGGTTGTACCGGGGATCGCCGTGCATGTACCCGATGGAGTACAGGTGGACCAGCGTGGAGACCGTGGTGACCACGAGCAGCATCACCGCGGTGATGTTGTCGATCAGGATCCCCCCCTTGACGACGAACCGGCCTCCCAGGTCGATGAAGGGGAACGTGACGTGGTACCTGAAGTTCGGGTCGTAGGCCCGGAAGACCTCGTAGAAGATCCCGATGGAGATCGCCAGCCCGATGGCGACCGCGCCGAGGGAGACCCAGTCCCCCTTGCGCGGCAGCCGCTTGCCGATCGCGATGTTGACGAGGAAGGCGATAAACGGCAGGAGCGGAATGAGGTGTGCGTATCGGATCAAGATCTACCCCTTGAGCTCGTCGGCCATGTCCACCTCGACGGTGCCCGTCGTGGCGTACAGCCGCAGGAAAATGGCCAGCGCGACGGCGGCCTCGGCCGCCGCGAGCACGATCACGAAAACGGCGAAGATCTGGCCGCCGATGAAGCGGGAGACGTAATGGGAAAAAGCGACGAAGTTGACGTTCGCGGCGTTGAGGATCAGCTCGACCCCCATGAGCACCGCGACCGCGTTGCGCCGCGTCAGGATCGTGTAGAGCCCGCAGCAGAACAGCGCGGCGCCGATGACCAGCAGCTTGTCCAGGCCCATCACTTCGGCTCCTCCATGTCGGACGACCTCCCCCTGCGCCCTTCCGGACGGGAGAGCAGCGCGGCGCCGATCAGCGCCGCCAGCAGCAGCACGGACGCGACCTCGAACGGCAGCAGGTACCGGGTCATCAGGAGCTCCCCGATCTCCGCGGTGCTCGGCTGGTAGACGGTCCCCGGCTTGACGGAAAACGCGGTGGAGACCGCGGTGTAGGACAGGACGCCGAAAAGCGCAAGGCAGATGAACGCGGCCTGCCAGTGGAAGCGCGCCGGGTTGGACAGCTTGACGTCGGAGATCCGGTGCGAGAGGAAGACGGCGAACAGGATCAGGATGAGGATCCCGCCGACGTACACCAGCACCTGCGTCGCGGCGAGGAAATCCGCGGAGAGGAACACGTAGAGGCCGGCCACTCCCGCGAACGAGAACAGGAGCGCGATGGCGGAATAGACGATGTTGGGAAGAACCGCCACCAGGATGGCGGACCCCACCGTGAGCGCCGCAATAAGAAAGAAGATCAGGTCGGCCGGGCCGCTCATCCCTTTTTCTCCGGTTCCGGCTTCGCTTCCGCCGGGGCTTTTGCGGGAGCGCCCTCCTGGGGCGCCGGGTGGGCCGCCGCCTTGGCCGTTTCCGCAGCCTTCGCGGCCTCGGCGGCCTTCGCCGCCGCCTCGGCCACCTGCTTCGCGACGCGCGCCTTGATCTCGGAAGCCTCCTCGTGGACGAAATGCAGGATGAGCTCCCCGCGGTCGGCGGACGCTTTCTCGTAGCCGCTCGTGTGCTTGAGCGACTTGGCCGGGCAGACCTCGACGCACAGCCCGCAGTACATGCACCGCCCGATGTTGATGTCGTAGGAGACCAGCACCATCTTCTTGTCCGCCCCGCGCACGGCCTCGAGGGAAATGCAGTCGACGGGGCACACCTTCAGGCACATCGTGCAGGAGGTGCACACCTTGATGTCGTTGTGCAGGAAACCCCGGAACCGCTCGGAAGGCTCGCGGCGCACCTCGGGGTACTGCTGCGTGACCTCCTCGCTCGCGTCCACCCCGTACCGCGCCGTGATCTTCATGCCCTTCGCGGTGGTGACCACGGCTTCAACGATGTCGGTGATATATTGCTTCAACCCCATATCCTTTATCCGAACAGGGATGCGATCATCTGGGGAATGCCCTTCCCCTTGAAGACCAGGAGCCACAGGGAAACACCCAGCAGGTTCACGAACGTGAGCGGCACCAGGTATTTCCAGGCCATCCGCATGAGCTGATCCACCCGAAGCCGCGGCAGCGTCCACCGGATCCACATCATGAGCAGCACGAGCGCGAACGCCTTGAAGAGGAACGCCCCGAGCGACAGCAGGTTCCCCCATACGGCGGGAAGCGTCTCGGCGTGGAGGAACGGCACGTGCCACCCGCCCAGGAAACAGGCGGTCGCCAGGGCCGCCACGACGAACATGTCCCCGAATTCCGCCAGGAAGAAGAACGCATAGCGGATCCCCGAATACTCGACGTTGTACCCGGAAACGAGCTCCGACTCCGCCTCGGGGAGGTCGAACGGCGTCTGGTTGGTCTCGGCCTGCGCCGCGGTGAAGTACAGGAAGAAGGAGAAGAACGTGAACGGGTTATGGAACACGTTCCACCCGAATACGCCCAGCAGCCCCCCCTGCGAACGGACGATGTCCTGCAGGGAGAGGGAACCCGCGATCAGCACCGCCGGCATGATCGCCATGCCCACCGGAATCTCGTACGAGACGATCTGGGCGGCCGCGCGCATCCCTCCCAGCAGGGCCCACTTGTTGTTGGAGGCCCAACCGGCCATCAGGATGCCGACCACCACCAGGGACGTGACCGCGAAGACGTAATAGACGCCGATGTTCAGGTCCGAGGCGAT
>JBLNFH010000185.1:0-14246 GCA_050263475.1 Deltaproteobacteria bacterium | reverse complement strand
AGGGGAGCGGGGATGGGGATCGGCCTGCTGTTCCCCGGGCAAGCCTCGCAGTTCGCGGGCATGGGGAAGGAGCTGCACGAGACGTATCCGGCCGCCCGCGCCGTGTTCCAGGAGGCTTCCGACGCGGTGGGGATGGACCTCGCGGCGCTCTGCTTCCGGGGGACCGAGGAGGAGCTGTGCCTCACCGAAAACACGCAGCCGGCGATCTTCACGGTGAGCGTCGCGGCGTTCCGGGTGCTGGAGGCGGAAACCGGGCTGAAGCCGTTGTGCGCCGCCGGCCACTCCCTCGGGGAGTATTCGGCGCTGGTCGCCGCGGGGGCGCTCTCCGTCGGGGACGCGGCGCGCGTCCTGCGCTCCCGGGGAAAGTACATGCAGGAAGCCGTGCGCGTGGGAGAGGGTGCGATGGCCGCGCTGATCGGGTTGTCCCCCGCGGGCGTGGAAGCGGTGTGCCGCGCCGCCGCGGGAAAGGGCGTCGTGGAGCCGGCGAACTTCAACGGAGGGGACCAGATCGTGATCTCCGGGAGCGCGGCGGCGGTGCAGGCCGCATGCGAGGCGGCGAAATCGGCGGGCGCCAAGCGGGCCCTGCCCCTGCCGGTCAGCGCCCCCTTCCACTGCTCCCTGATGCGGCCCGCCGCGGACCGGCTTGCCCCGGAGCTTCGTGCCGTCACCGCGGGGACGTTCCGGTTTCCGGTCGTGGCGAACGTGAACGCCGAGCCGTATCCCCCGGGCGCCCCGGTCGCGGACCTGCTGCTTCGCCAGATCGTGGCCCCGGTCCGCTGGGAGGAGTGCGTCAGGCGGATGCGCGGCATGGGCGCCTCGTCGTTCGTCGAGGTGGGGCCCGGGAAAGTGCTCTCCGGGCTGCTCCGGCGGATCGACCGGGATGCCGGCGCGGCCTCCTTCTGCGCCCCCGCCGACCTGGCAGGCGTCCGGGCCGTCGCGGGATGAAGTTTTCTCTTGTGCCGTAGCCGGAAACAAAGGTAGAAACTTCGGGAGAGGGGAGTAGGCGATGCGGCTTGCGGGCAAGGTTGCGCTGGTCACCGGTTCTGCGCGCGGGATCGGGAAGGCCATCGTGGAGCGGTTCGCCGCCGAAGGGGCCATTGCGGTCATCAGCGACGTCGTCAACGAGACGGCCGCGCGGGAAACGCTGGCCGGCATCGAGAAGGCCGGGGGCAGGGGGATGGTGGAGATGTTCGACGTCGGGGACGCCGCACAGGTCGACGCGGCGGTCGCCCGCATCGTCTCCGCCCAGGGGCGGATCGACATCCTGGTGAACAACGCGGGGATCACCCGGGACAACCTCCTGATGCGCATGACCGAGGAGGATTTCGACGCGGTCGTCCGGACCAACCTGAAGGGGACCTTCCTTCTCACCAAGGCCGTGTCCCGCCACATGATCAAGCAGCGCGGCGGCCGGATCGTCAACATGAGCTCGGTCGTCGGCCTGATGGGAAATGCCGGGCAGTCGAACTATTCGGCGGCCAAGGCGGGGATCGCGGGCTTCACGAAGTCGATGGCGCGCGAGCTCGGCTCGCGGGGGATCACGGTGAATGCGATCGCGCCGGGATTCATCCAGACCGCCATGACGTCGAGCCTGCCGGAGACGGTCCAGAAAGCGTTCCTGGACCAGATCCCCCTGAAACGATTCGCCGCCCCCGAGGAGGTGGCGGAGCTTGCGCTCTACCTGTCGTCGGACGGCGCGGGCTACGTGACCGGGCAGGTGATCGGGATCAACGGCGGGCTGTACATGTGAGTGTATATTATAAAGAAAAGGAGGACCGCAGATGCCGGTCGAGAAAAAAGTAAAGGAAATCGTGGCGGAGCAGCTGGGGAAGGACGTGAACGAGATCACCACCAGCGCGTCGTTCATCGACGACCTGGGCGCCGATTCGCTCGATATCGTGGAGCTGGTGATGAAGATGGAAGAGGAGTTCGGGATCGAGATCCCGGACGAGGAAGCCGAAAAGATCAAGACGGTGAACGACGTCGTGGAGTACATCAAGACCCACGCGAAATAACTTCGGCCCCGTGGAAGCCGCCGGCGGAGAGAGGCCGGCGGACCAGGAGCCGCGACGGGAAGGGTGGCGGATGCGAAAAGTAGTGGTTACAGGAGTAGGGGCGGTGACTCCCCTGGCGATCGGCGTCGGGCCGACGTGGGAAGCGATCCTGGCCGGCCGTTCGGGGGTGTCGCAGATCACGAAGTTCGACACGGCGGAGTTCTCGACGAAGATCGCCGCCGAGGTGAAGGGGTTCCGCCCCGAGGACTTCATCGACCGGAAAGAGATCAAGCGGATGGACCCGTTCATACAGATCGCCATGGCGGCCGCCCATCTCGCCATGAACGACTCCGGTCTGACGATCGGCGAGGAGCTGGCCCCCCGGGTCGGGGTCTACGTGGGCAGCGGGCTGGGCGGTCTCACCACGCTCGAGCACTACCACAAGGCGTATCTCGAGGGGGGCGCCCGCAAGATCAGCCCGTTCTTCATCCCGATGCTCATCTCCAACCTCGCTCCCGGGCACATCGCGATGAAGTACGGGGCGAAGGGGCCCAACATCACCACCACGACCGCGTGCGCGGCTTCCAGCCACGCGGTGGGAGAGGCGGCGCAGGCGATCCGGCGGGGGATCTGCGACGCGGTCATCGCCGGCGGGGCGGAAGCCACCATCACCCCGATGGGGCTGGGGGGGTTCTGCGCGATGAAGGCGCTGTCCACCCGGAACGACGATCCGGCCGCGGCGTCGCGACCCTTCGACAAGGACCGCGACGGGTTCGTGATGGGGGAAGGCGCGGCCATCCTCATACTGGAAGAGCTGGAATTCGCGAAGAAGCGCGGCGCGCGGATCTACGCGGAGCTGCTCGGATACGGCGCCTCCGCGGACGCGTACCACGTCACCGCACCGTCGCCCGGCGGGGAAGGCGCGGCCCGCGCCATGCAGGCGGCGCTCGACGACGGGCGGGTGAACCCGGAGGATGTCGACTACATCAACGCCCACGGGACCTCGACGCCGTACAACGACCTCTACGAGACGATGGCCATCAAGACCGTCTTCAAGGGCCACTCCTCCCGCATGATGATCAGCTCCACCAAGTCGATGACCGGGCACCTGCTGGGCGCCGCCGGCGCCATCGAGAGCGTCTTCTCCGTCCTGTCCCTGGTGGAAGGGACCGTTCCGCCGACGATCAACTACACGACGCCGGACCCGGAGTGCGACCTGGACTACGTGCCCAACACGGCGCGCCGCCACCCGATCCGCTACGCCCTCTCGAATTCGTTCGGCTTCGGCGGAACCAACTCCTGTCTGCTGTTCGGCAGGTTCGAGGGGTAGGCGGATGGAGCGCCCGGCAGGGGTCGTGGCGATCGCTTCGGACCACGCCGCCCTGGAGATGAAGGATCGGCTCCGGGACGCGCTCGCGGGATGGGGATACGCCGTGCAGGACCTCAGCCCCGCGACCGGCGAATCGGTGGACTACCCGGACTACGCGGAAGCGGTCGCCTCGAGCGTTTCCGGCGGCCGTGCGGCCCTGGGGGTCCTGGTCTGCGGGACCGGCATCGGGATGTCGATCGCCGCGAACAAGTTTCCGGCGGTCCGCGCGGCGTTGCTCTACGACGACTTCGCGGCGCGGCATGCCCGCCTGCACAACGACGCCAACGTGGCGGTGTTCGGGTCCCGGACGATGACGGTCGACGCCGCGGTGACCCGCCTCCGGATCTTCCTCTCGGAGCCGTTCGAGGGGGGGCGCCACGCCCGGCGGCTGGAGAAGATCGGGCGGATCGAGAAACGCCTCGGGCCGCAGGCGTAGGAAAAGGAGCGACGCATGGAGAATCTGAAGACGGTGGATCCGGAAATCTACGAGGTCATCCGGAGGGAGACGGAACGCCAGGCGTACGGCCTGGAGCTGATCCCCTCCGAGAATTTCGTGAGCGAGGCGGTGCTGGAGGCGACCGGGTCCGTCCTGACCAACAAGTACGCCGAAGGGTACCCGGGAAAGCGCTACTACGGCGGGTGCGAATTCGTCGACCAGGCCGAGTCGCTGGCCATCGAGCGGGCGAAGAAGATCTTCGGCGCGGAACACGTGAACGTCCAGCCGCATTCCGGCTCGCAGGCGAACATGGCGGTCTACCTCGCCGCGATGACCCCCGGGGACACGATGCTGGGGATGGACCTTTCCCACGGCGGGCACCTGACGCACGGTAGCCCCGTCAACTTCTCCGGGAAGCTGTTCCATGTCGTGTCGTACGGCGTGCGGCAGGACACGGAGACGATCGACTTCGACCAGGTGCGCGACCTCGCGAAGAAGCACCGGCCCAAGATGATCGTCATCGGCGCGTCCGCCTATCCCCGGACCATCGATTTCGTCCCCTTCCGGCAGATCGCCGACGAGACCGGGGCGATGCTGATGGCGGACATCGCCCACGTGGCGGGGCTGGTGGCCGTGGGCCTGCACCCCAACCCCGTCCCCTACTGCGAGTTCGTCACCACGACGACCCACAAGACGCTCCGGGGCCCCCGGGCGGGGATGATCCTGTGCCGCGAGGAGATGGCCAGGAAGCTCAACTCGGCGATCTTCCCCGGCATCCAGGGCGGTCCGCTCATGCACGTCATCGCCGCGAAGGCGGTGGCGCTCAAGGAGGCGATGACCCCGCAGTTCAAGGAGTACCAGCAGCGGATCGTCCTCAACACCCGGGCCATGGCGGAGGCGATCGCGCGGCGGGGATTCCGGCTGGTGTCCGGCGGGACCGACAACCACCTGTTCCTCGTCAACCTGAAGGATACGCCGCTGACCGGCAAGGAAGCGCAGGAGGCGCTGGACCGCGTGGGGATCACGGTCAACAAGAACACGGTCCCGTTCGAGACGCGCAGCCCGTTCGTCACCAGCGGCATCCGCGCCGGCACGCCTGCGGTGACCACGCGCGGCATGAAGGAGCGGGAGATGGAGCGGATCGGGAACTGGATCGCCGACATCCTCTCCGCCCCCGGCGACCCCGCGGTGGAAAAGCGGGTGGCGGCGGCGGTGCGCGACCTGTGCGACGCGTTCCCCCTCTACCCGGACCGCCTGGCGGCCTATGCGGGTAGCTGACCGGCGATGATGAGCGTGCGCACCCGGCCCGACTGGGACACCTATTTCATGGACATGGCGGTCCTGGCGTCCCGGCGTTCGTCCTGCCTGCGCCGGGCCGTGGGCGCGGTGCTCGTCAAGGACCGCCGCCTCCTGGCGACGGGGTACAACGGAGTCCCCTCCGGGGTCGCCCACTGCGAGGTCACGGGGTGCCTCCGGGAGAAACTCAACGTCCCATCGGGGGAGCGGCACGAGCTGTGCCGGGGGCTGCACGCGGAACAGAACGCCATCATCCAGGCGGCGTTCCACGGGGTTTCGATCCGCGACGCCGTCCTCTACTGCACGAATCTCCCCTGCATCATCTGCGCGAAGATGCTGATCAACGCGGGCGTCCGGCGGGTCGTCTACCTCGAGGGCTACGCGGACGCGCTTACCGGGGAAATGTTCCGGGAAGTGGGCATGGAGCTGGTCCGGATGGAGGAGCGCGCCCCTTGAAGTGTCCCCGATGCGGCCACGTCGACAACAAGGTGGTCGACTCCCGCGCGGGCAAGGATGGGGACGTCATCCGGAGGAGGCGGGAGTGCCTCTCCTGCCGCAGGCGGTTCACCACCTACGAGCGGATCGAGGAGGAGCTTCCCCTGGTCGTCAAGCGGGACGGCCGCCGGGAGGCGTTCGACCGGCAGAAGGTCCTCACCGGAATTCTCAAGGCCTGCGAGAAACGCCCGATCAGCTACGCCGCCGTCGAAAAGGTCGTCGACAACCTGGAGGCGGAGTTCCAGTCGTCCGGGGAGAAAGAGATCTCCTCGGTCGAGATCGGGGGGCGCGTCATGGGGGAGCTCCTCAAGCTCGACGACGTCGCGTACGTCCGGTTCGCCTCCGTCTACCGCCAGTTCAAGGACTTGAGCCAGTTCGTCGAGGAGATCAAGACGCTCATCACCGAGCCGACGGACCGCCCCTCGAAGCCGTAGCGGCCATGACCTTTCCGCTGCCCGAATTCATGCGCATGGCCTTGCGGCTGGCCGGCAAGGGTGTCGGACGGACGTCCCCCAATCCCGCCGTGGGAGCGGTCCTCGTCCGGGGCGCCAGGGTCGTGGGGCGCGGATACCACCGGGCGGCGGGTCTGCCGCACGCCGAGGTGGAGGCGATCCGGGACGCCGGGGCCGCCGCGAAGGGAGCCGACCTGTACGTGACGCTGGAGCCCTGCTGCCACGCGGGGCGCACGGGGCCGTGCACGGCGGCGATCCTGTCCGCGGGGATCCGGCGGGTGGCGGCCGCCATGAAGGACCCGAATCCGCGGGTCGCCGGCAAGGGCCTTTCGGCCTTGCGGCGGGCTGGGGTGGCCACCGTCGTCGGTCTCCTCGAGGAGGAGGCGATGTCCCTCAACCGCGCCTATTGCCGATGGATCGTTTCCGGGAAGCCGTACGTGACGCTGAAGCTGGCGATGTCGCTCGACGGGCAGATCGCCACCTTTACGGGGTCCTCCCGGTGGATCAGCGGGGAGCCGTCCCGCAGGATCGTCCACCGGATGCGCGCCGCCTCCGACGCCGTGCTGGTCGGCGGGAAGACGTTCCGCAGGGACGATCCGCTCCTTTCCGCGCGCCTTCCGGGAGCGAAGGATCCCCGGCGGGTGATCCTCACCTCGCGCCTTTCGGGCCTGTCCGGCCGCCGGCTCTTCAGGGAGGGAAGCGGGGAGATCCTGTTCGTCTGCCCCCGGGGGGCAACCGACCGGGACGTGAGCGGTGTCGTGTCCCTGGGGGGGAAGGTCCTGCGGCTGCCCGCGCGCGGCGGACGCATCCCGGCGGGGGCCTTCCTGCGGGCCCTGGGGAAGGAAGGCGTGACCTCCCTGCTGGTGGAGGGGGGAGGGGAAACCGCGGGGTGGCTGCTCTCCGCCGGCGCGGTCGACCGGCTGGTGTTTTTCCTCGCCCCGCTGCTCCTGGGGGAAGGGATCCGCGCCGTATCGGGATACCGCGCGCGGACGGTGGCCGGCGGCAGGAAGCTGTCGATCACCGGGACCCGCCGTGCGGGGAACGACCTGGTCGTGACGGCCGAGTTTCTCTAAGAGCGGGGGACCCATGTTTACCGGGATCGTGGAAAGCGTCGGAACGGTCGATTCCTTTGCGCCCCGGGGGACCGGGGCCGTGCTGCGCATCGCCACCGGGTTGCCCCTGGGGGAGATGCGCGCGGGCGACTCCGTGTCGATCTCCGGGGCCTGCCTGACGGTCACGGGAAAAGGATCCGGACGGTTTTCCGCAGACGTCTCCGCCGAAACGCTCGACCGGACGACGTTCCGCTCGCTGAAGCCCGGGATGCGGGTGAACCTGGAACGGGCGATGCCCGCATCGGGCCGGCTGGACGGCCACCTGGTGTACGGCCACGTGGACGGGACCGGAACGGTTCGTGAAATCCGGCCCGCCGGGGATTCCAAGGTATTCCATATACGTACCGATCTATCTATAATGAAGTTCGTGGTTTTCAAGGGAGCGGTGGCCGTGGACGGCGTGAGCCTCACGGTCAGCGCGGTCCATCCGGACGGGTTCGAGGTTGCCCTGATCCCATTCACCCTGGAGCGGACCACCTTTGGCGGCATGCGGCCGGGGGACAGGGTCAACGTGGAGACGGACATCGTCGGCAAATACGTCCTCCGGTATCTCGAAGGCAACGATCGGGGAATCTCCAGGGATTTCCTGAAAAAACACGGGTTCGCGTGAAAAGGCAGCTTCAATGACGCTGGACAGGATCCAGAGCGCGCTCGAGGACATCCGTTCCGGGAAGATGGTGATCCTCGTGGACGACGAGGACCGCGAGAACGAAGGGGACTTGACCATCGCGGCGGACTTCATCTCCCCGGACGCCATCAACTTCATGGCGCGGTACGGCCGGGGGCTCATCTGCCTCAGCATGACGGAAGAGCGGGCCCGGCAGCTCCAGCTTCCGCCCATGGTCCACGACAACTCCTCCCCGTTCGGCACCGCTTTCACCGTTTCCGTCGAGGCGCGCAGGGGCGTGACCACGGGGATTTCGGCCTATGACCGGTCCACGACCATCCGCACCGCCATCGCGGAGAACGCCAGGCCCGAGGATCTCGTCCGTCCGGGACACGTTTTCCCCATCGTTGCGAAGAAGGGTGGGGTCCTCGTCCGCACCGGGCAGACCGAGGGTTCGGTCGACCTCGCGCGGCTGGCGGGCTGCACCCCCGCGGGGGTGATCTGCGAGATCATGCGGGAAGACGGGTCCATGGCCCGGATGCCCGACCTCAAGATCTTCGCGGCGGAGCACGGCCTCAAGATCGTGTCGATCCAGGATCTGGTCGAGTACCGGATGACGAGGGAGCGTCTCGTCACGCGCGTCGCGGAAACCCGCATGCCGGTGCGGGAGGGCGGGGATTTCACGGCGATCGCCTACCGGAACGAAATCAACGACGACACGCACGTGGCGCTGGTCAAGGGCGAGATCCGGCCGGAGGTTCCCGTGCTGGTCCGCGTCCATTCCGAATGCCTGACGGGCGACGTGTTCGGGTCGCTGCGGTGCGACTGCGGCGAGCAGCTCCAGAGCGCCCTGCGGATGATCGACGAGGTGGGGGCCGGGGTCCTCCTGTACATGCGGCAGGAAGGGCGGGGGATCGGGCTGGAGAACAAGATCCGCGCCTACAACCTGCAGGACAAGGGGTTCGACACGGTCGAGGCGAACGAGAGGCTGGGGTTCAAGCCCGACCTGCGGGATTACGGCGTGGGCGCCCAGATCCTGGTCGAGCTCGGGGTCCGGGACATACGGCTCCTGACGAACAACCCGAAGAAGATCATCGGCCTGGAGGGGTACGGCCTGCGCGTGGTCGAACGGGTCCCCATCGAGGTATCCCCCAACTCGGCGAACGTGAAATATCTGAAAACCAAGAAAAAGAAGCTCGGGCACATACTGAACGTCGAGTAAGGGGGCGGAGCGATGGTGCGGACGATCGAGGGCGACCTCCAGGGTCAGGGCTTGAAGGTGTCGATCGTGGTGTCGCGGTTCAACGGCTTCATTACCGACCGGCTGCTGGAAGGCGCGCTGGATGCCCTCAGGCGTCATGGGGTGGAAGAGAAGGACATCTCCGTGATGAGGGTCCCCGGCTCGTTCGAGCTGCCGCTGGGGGTCCGAAGGGCGGCCGGCGGCAAGAACAAGGTGGATGCGGTGATCGCGCTGGGCGCCCTGATCCGCGGGGGGACCCCGCACTTCGACTACCTGTGCGCGGAGGTCACCAAGGGGATCGCGCAGGTGACGCTCGACTCCGGGATCCCGGTGGCGTTCGGCGTCCTCACCACGGACACGGTCGAGCAGGCGATCGAGCGCGCAGGGACCAAGGCGGGGAACAAGGGGTTCGAGTCCGCCCTATCGGCCATCGAAATGGCAAAGCTGCTTCGCCAGCTGTAGGGAGGGGCCGGGGACGGGAAAGAAGTGCGCCGGGAATCGAGAGAAAAGGTCTTTCAAACGCTTTTCATGATGGATGTCCTGGGGGTTGGTCCTGACGAGGCCATCCCCCTTTTTGCATTGGCGTCGGACCCGCCCTCCGATTCCGAGTATTACGCCGGGACGGTGCGGGGGGTCTGGGAGCATCGGGAAGAGGTCGACCGCCTCATCCGTCAAGCCGCCGAGCACTGGAGGCTGGAGCGGATGGCCCTGGTCGACCGGAACATCCTTCGCCTGGGCGCCTACGAGATCTGCCACTCCTGCGACGTCCCGTATGTCGTGGCGATCAACGAGGCGGTGGATCTCGGGAAACGGTACGGTTCGGAGGAATCCGGGGCATTCATTAATGGGATCCTCGATAGAATATCGGAGATCTCCTTGAAAAAGAAGGGGAAGGAATGAAATATCAACCGCAGGCGATCGAGGGCAAGTGGCAGAAGCGATGGGATGCGGCGGGGGTGTTCCGCTGCCCCGACGAGGTCGGGGCGCCCAAGTTCTACTGCCTGGAGATGTTCCCGTACCCGTCGGGGCGCATCCACATGGGCCACGTCCGCGTGTACACGATCGGGGACCTGCTCGCGCGGTTCAAGCGGATGCGCGGCTGCCAGGTCCTGCACCCGATCGGCTGGGACGCCTTCGGCCTTCCCGCGGAAAACGCCGCTCACCGGCACGGGACGCATCCCGCCAAGTGGACGTATGAAAACATCGCCTTCATGCGCCAGCAGCTGAAGGAGCTGGGGATCTCCTACGACTGGGACCGGGAGTTCGCCACCTGTACGCCGGACTACTACCGGTGGGAGCAGCTGTTTTTCCTGTGGATGATACGGGACGGCCTCGCCTACCGGAAACGGGCGTTGCTCAACTGGTGCGAGGAGTGCCAGACCGTCCTGGCCAACGAGCAGGTCAACCGGGACGGGACCTGCTTCATCCACGACCAGACGCGCGTCACCCAGCGCGAGCTGGACCAGTGGTTCCTCGGCATCACGAAGTACGCGGAGGAGCTTCTCTCGGGGCACGAGGAGCTGCGGGAGGGATGGCCGGAAAACGTCCTGGAGATGCAGCGCAACTGGATCGGGCGAAGCGAGGGGGCCGAGATCGACTTCCCGCTGGCCGGCGGGGAAGGCGGCATCACGGTCTTTACGACCCGTCCGGACACCCTCTTCGGGGCCACCTTCATGAGCATGGCGCCGGAGCACCCCCTGGTGATGCGCTTTGCCAGGGAGGCCGGCAGGGAAAAGGAGGTTCGGTCGTTCGTCGACCGCGTCGCGGGGCAGGACCGGCTGATCCGGTCGAGCGAGGAGCTCGAGAAGGAAGGGATCTTCACCGGCGGGTATTGCATCAACCCGGTCACCGGCGGGAAGATCCCGATTTTCGCGGCCAATTTCGTTCTGTACGAGTACGGCACGGGGGCCGTGATGGCGGTGCCCGCTCACGATCAGCGCGATTTCGAGTTCGCGAAAAAATACGAGCTTCCCATCGTGGTGGTCGTCCAGCCGGAAGGGGGGGACGGACTGTCCGCCGAAACCATGACGAGCGCCTACGAGGGGCAGGGCCGGATGGTGAACTCGGGTCCGTTCGACGGGCGGCAGAACGAGGACGGGAAGCGCGAGATCACCGGGTACCTGGAGCGGAAAGGGATCGGGCGCGGGAAGGTCCAGTATCGCCTGCGCGACTGGGGCATCAGCCGGCAGCGGTATTGGGGCTGCCCCATCCCCGTCATCCATTGCCCGACGTGCGGGCCCGTGCCGGTTCCCGAGAAGGACCTCCCGGTGGTGCTTCCCGAAGACCTCCCCTACACGAGGGAAAAGGGAAATCCCCTTGCCTCCGCCGAGGAATGGGTGAGGGTCCCGTGTCCCTCCTGCGGGGGTCCGGGGCGCAGGGAAACCGACACGTTCGACACTTTCTTCGAGTCGAGCTGGTATTGCCTGCGGTACATCGATCCCCGCAACGACCGTGCGCCGCTGGACCCGGAAAAGATGCGGGCGTGGATGCCCGTCGACCAGTACGTGGGGGGCGTCGAGCACGCGTGCATGCACCTGATCTACGCCAGGTTCTTCCATAAATACCTGCGCGACCGCGGGCTGGCCCCGGGGAACGAGCCGTTCAAACGTCTCCTCTCCCAGGGCATGGTGTGCATGGCGACGCTCGAATGCCCCAAGCACGGATGGCGTTACCCCGAGGAGGTCGACGAGGGGGGCAACTGCAGGCAGTGCGGCGAGAAGGTATCGGTCGGGCGCTCGATGAAGATGTCCAAGTCCAAGCGCAACGTGGTCGAGCCGTCCGCGCTGGTCGAGCGGTACGGGGCCGACACGGCGAGGCTTTTCTCCCTCTTCGCGTCGCCGCCGGAAAAGGACCTCGACTGGAGCGAACAGGGGGTGGAGGGGGCCTTCCGGTTCCTGGGAAGGGTGTACCGCCTGATCGCGCAGAAGGGGAATGCCATCCGGGCCGCCGGCCGCATCCCGGGGGAGCAGAACGAAACGGCCCGGCGGATCCGGCAGGTCACGCATCGCACCCTGAAGAAAGTGACCGGGGACATCGAGGACCGGTACCATTTCAATACGGCCATTTCCGCCGTCATGGAGATGGTGAATTTCCTCTATCTTGTCGAGGAGCCGGCCTGGGATTCCCCGGCGACGTCGACCGCGCTGCGAGAGGCGGTGGAGACGCTCCTGATCATGCTCTCCCCGTTCGCGCCGCATGTCTGCGAGGAGTTGTGGGAGAGGATCGGCAACGACGGCATGGTCTGCCGGAAGGAGTGGCCGGCCGCGGACGAGGAGTTGGCCCGCGCCGAGCAGATCCTGGTCGTCGTGCAGGTCAACGGGAAGCTGCGCTCCAGGATCACCGCCGACGCCGGGGCGACCGAAGAGGAGATCCGGGCGATGGCGCTCGCCGATCCGCGCGTCAAGGAGTACACGGACGGAAAGGTCATCAGGAAACTGGTGGTCGTCCCCAGGAAGCTCGTGAGCATCGTCGTTTCATGAGAACCGCCGGCGTGGTTTGCCTGCTGGCCCTGATCGCCGCTTCCTGCGGCTACTCCCTCCAGGGAACGAACGGGTCCCGTTTCGCCGACCCGTCCCTCCGCATCGACCTCCGCCCCTTCACCAACGCCTCCCTCGTCCCGGACGCGGGGGCGTTTCTTGCAGGGCGGCTGCGGGAGGAGCTTCGGCGCATGGGGTTCCGGGGGAAGTTCGACCGCGCCGGGGCGGATTACCTGGTCGAAGGAACCGTCAAGGATTTCCGGGAGGAGGTCGTTTCCCATGACTCCGCGGGGTTCTCGCTGGAGCACCGGTTGACGATTTACGTGAACGTGCGGGTCGTCGAGGTCGTAAAGGGCCGCCTCCTCTGGAAGGAAGAAGGTTTGACCGAGGGGGCCTCCTACTTCGCCGGGTCGGATTTCCAGTACACGGAGTCGAACCGCCGGGCAGCGATCGAGGAGGTGTGCCGGCGGATGGCGAAGCGGATCGGCCTGAACGTGCGGATCGTCCTGTGAAGGATTTCCCCGTACCCCCGCTGTTTCAGCCCTGGTTTTCCGGCCCCCCCGCTCCCGCCTACCTGCTCGCGGGCGACGGGGCGGGGCTTGCCGACCTTGTCGCCGAGCTGTTGCTGGACCGGTTCCGCGAGGAAGGGACGACGGCCGAACTGTCGCGGTGGACGGCCGCGGACCTCGAGCGGGAGTCGCCGGACGCCGCCTTTCGCACCCCGTCCTTCTTCTTCCGTTTCCGCATCTTCGCCCTGCCCGACCTGGGCGAGTTGAAAAAGGCGGCGCGGGATCCGATCCGGAAATACCTTGCCGCTCCCGACCCGTCGGTGGTGCTGGTGCTCCCCTGCTCGGACAGGGCGGTAACGAAAACGTTTTCCGCGATCCCCGGCGTCCGGGCCGTCTCCCCCAGGGAGGAGCAGGTGACCTCGACCCTTGCGAAGGCGGCGGTGGCGAGGTTGCGGGAGGCGGGAAAGGGGCTCTCCGAGGATGGCGCTTCCTTCCTGGTCCGGTGGGTCGGCATGGATTTCACCCGCCTCAAGGAAGAGCTGGGAAAACTGGTTTCGTTTTCCGGCGACCGGAAAGAGATCGGGGAGGAGGAAATCCGTGCGGTCTGCATCGCGGGCGGCGCGGTCGACCCGTTCCGTCTCGCGGAGAAACTGGTGCGGGGGGACCGGAAGGAATGCCTGGCGCTGTTCCGGCGGTTCGCCGCCGGCGCGGAGTCGGCCGATTACCACGGCCTGGTCGGCGCGATCGCGTGGTACGTCCGGAGGCGGCTTGCCGATCGTTCCGCGGCGCTCTCCCCCCGAAGGGGAGGAGAGATTCTCGCCGCGCTTTCCATGATCGACACGGGATTGAAAGGGGAGAGCAGGCTCTCTCCCGAACAGCTTTTCGAAATCAGGCTGTTGAAGCTTCTTGCGTGAACGCGGGGCGGTTACTTGCCCGCGGCCGCCTTTCTCACTCTCTTGGAGAGGCGCGCCACCTTTCGGGCGACCGTCTTCTTGTGCAGAACGCCCTTGGATCCTGCTCGGGCGATGGTGGACACCGCCTTCGACAGGACGGTCCCGGCGTCGGCGGCCGCTTCCTCCACGGCGGAGCGGACCTCCTTGACGGCCGTCTTCACCGTTGCTCGGATGTGGCGGTTCCTTGCCCTCTTCTTGAGGCTTTGCTTATGCCGTTTCGCCGCGGACTTCGATTTGGACAACGTATTCCTCCCTGCGGGATGAAAAGTGGTATTTGCGCGAAAGTAGAATGTTATACGGGAGGGTT
>JBLNFH010000184.1:0-6703 GCA_050263475.1 Deltaproteobacteria bacterium | reverse complement strand
GCCGTAGGCCAGCAGGGAGCCCTCGCCGTCCAGACCCGGGGTCGACGGGAAACGGTCCGCTTCGGCCAGCTCCGCCGAAAGGGCCGCCGGGACCTCGCCCATGACGGTGACCGGGATGCCGGGGGCCGCGGTTTCATCGGCCTGCAGCATCTCCCTCCATTCCTTCGCCAAAGCATCGGAATCGGATGCCATGGCGGCGGGGAACTGGCGGGCCCAGCGGATCGCCCCATCCTTCATGCGCAGGACGACGATCTCCGACAGCGTCGAGAGGAAGATTCCTTCGGGACGTTCCTCCGCGGAAAGCGCCGCGGACAGGATCGACACGTGGTCGGTGACGACGCGATCGATGATGAACCCGGCGCCGGCGAATGTCGCAACCGCTTTCTCCACCGCTTCCCGGCGCGACGCGATCGCGAGGAACCGGCCCGGGGAGCCCGGCGGGGAGGGAAGCAGGTCGGACAGGATCTCCTCGTCCTCGATCGGCAGGCTCCCCTCGAGCTCCGCGACGTGGATTTTCTTCGCCCGTACGAGGTCCTCGACCGGGAGCGTTACCGGCCGCAGGAAGGTCCAGGAGGGGGGCAGCGAAAGGACGGCCAGGGGCAGGTGGTTCCCCCCCGTGCCCTTGCGCACCTCCTCGGCGAGCCGGGCGGCGTCCTCGGGTCCCCCGTAAGGTTCCATGCAGGGGGTCGAGCAGGAAAAAAGGTTGCGGGAGGAAAGCAGGGTCTGCTCCCGCAGGAGTGCCGACAGGTGGCCGCGCGTTATGGAGATGCCGAGGGTTTTCATTCGATGTCCTAGAAGAACTGGAACTCCCCCGTCGGGGACAGGAGAGCGCCTTTCACCCTAAGAGTAGCATTCTTGGCGTTTTTCGCCACCATGTCAAATAGGGTGGCGATTCTCCCCTCCAGCGGGTTCTGGATCCGGAGGTGGAAGGTCACCGCCGACTGGGAAGGGGTGAGGAATCGGGCGACTTCTCCAGTTCCGTCCACGGCGGATCCTTCGTACGTGGCCGTGAGGGAGGAGATGTGGAGCGTCCCTTCCCGTACGGCGAACTTGATCTTGACGTTGCGAAGCAGGGCTTCGCGCACGGGGGAGTTCGGGTCGGGGATCGGGAATCGCAGCCAGGAAAGGGCCCCCTCTCCCGCCCCGGTGACGCCGCCCGCGGTGCCTTTTTTCCACTGGAGCTCCACCGCGTCGATCAGGAATCCGGTCCCCGGGGCCGCGGAAAGGAACGCGGCCATGTCCTCCGAGCCGATCGATGCCAGGCGCAGCCGCACCTTGGAGGGGCTGGAAACCATGGGGGATGTCCGGATGTCCAGGGACGCCGCACCGCGCTTCGCGAGCAGGTGGACCGGGAGCCATCGTATCAGCCCCGTCCATTCCCAGGATGCCGCGGCCGAATCCAGCGAAAGAGACCCTCCGCCGCGCGGGGTGAGGACGCACTTCCTGCAGACGACGCCCAAGGGAAAGGAGATGCCGGCATCCTCGCAGGAGAAATCGATCCCTTGCCGGCGCAGCGCCGACGCCACGGGGGAGAGCACCGTCTCCTTCGGCAGGCTGTACAGGAAGACCGACAGGAACACGAAGAAGAACAGGAGAATGCCGACGGCCGCCAGGAACCGCCGGTCCCGCGCGAATCCGCTAATCCGCAATCCCCCTCCCGAATCTGCGCCGGATCGAAATACGTATCCGCCGGAGGGCGAGCACGGCGGCGGGAAGGAACAGGAGCAGAACCCCGGGGATCCTCTCCGTTTCGCCGGCGCGCGGGTCCTCGACCATCGAGCAGCCTTCCTCTACGGCCGGAGTGTAGGAGTTGTTCGCCACCGAGGTGAAGTCGAGGTTCCGGTTGGCGCTCCCGGGAATCTGGCCCGACCAGAATGCGATCGTCTTCCTGGTCAGGACGGCGAAGGTTGCCCGGGTGTAGTCGCCGGGAAGTTCCGTCGGGGGCTCAGTGGTGCCGAGGCCGACGGAAACGGGAATCGTCGCGAACGCGAAATTCACGAAGGGGAGCTCGCCCGTCGTGGCGATCGCGTAATAGTTGGCCAGCGTCCCCGAGCTTCCGTAGCCGTCGATATGGATCTGCTGGAGGATGTCGAGATACACCTCCGGGCGGTATTGATCGAACGTCGCCGGCAGGATCGTCGGCCCGAACAGCAGGAACGACCGGTCGATTCCGATCGAGACCGGCAGGCCGTTCTGCACGGCGGCGTCGGGGTTGATGTTGACGAATCCCATGCTGCCCGCCTTCCCGGGAACCGACTCGTCCACCGCCAGGATCG
The DNA here is from genome assembly GCA_050263475.1 of Deltaproteobacteria bacterium. GTDB lineage: Bacteria > Desulfobacterota > Deferrimicrobia > Deferrimicrobiales > Deferrimicrobiaceae > FEB-35. Next base: position 4,427 of record JBLNFH010000184.1, on the reverse strand, counting down.
CGATGCCGTTCGCGGTAAACGTCACCACGGCGGGATGGCCCCAGGCAAGCGTTCGCCCCAGGACCTCCGTCGCCCCGATCGCGACGCTGTCCCCCGTGGCGGTGGAGTTGACCAGAGCGTAGTAGACGCCCGAGGCGGCCGCGGTCGAATTGTTGGCCGCCCACGCCACGTGCGAGCGGTTGAGCCCATCCAGGCGCAGGGAAGGGATGGGCCGGAAGCCGTCGCTTCCCGTCACCGTGTCGTTGGTGCCCGAGGAGAGAAGCAGGGGGGTCCCCACGATCGTGGCGGTGTCCAGCCCCACCCGGGCGTAATAGACGTGGAACGGCGCGGCCGATGCGATGGCGTCCCTGATGGCGAAGGCCATGCGGGCGGTGCCGTCCGCAGGGACCAGGTTGACGGATAGGTCCTCGATGTCGCCGGTGGACAGGATGCCTGCGGGGAACCCCGTGATCTGCTGGACCGAGATCGGCGATGCGGTGGTGGCGGTGAAGGCCACCCGGGCGAGGTACGGCCGGTAGACGGTATCCGCGGCAGTAGGCCTTGCCTGGAACAGGATGACGGCCTCCGAGGCCGTCCGCAGCACGACCTTGGGGTGCCTGGCGTCGAAGTAGGGGGAGTTGCCGCCGGCGCCCGTATTGTCGATCGCGACGGGGGGGATGGGAAGGACGGTGCTGTCCCGCGCCAGCTGGAGATTGGTGAAGTCCGCCCCGCCGTTCACGGCGGCGAAAAAGACCCGGAACGGACCGGAAACGGTATCGCCGCCGATGAACACGACGTAAACGGGAGGGCCGAGAAACGTCGCGTTGGGCTGGTCGAAGACCCCGGTGTTGCTGTCGTTCACCGAGAAGGTCAGTTCCGCGGCCGCGATGCCCCACGTGGAGGCGACGAGCAGCGCGACGGCAAGCGTGAATCGTAAAACGCGGATCATTCCGTCTCCCGGTACCGCCGGATCCGGGTGACGGTCCGCCGGAGGGCGAGAACGGCGGCGGGAAGGAACAGGAGAAGCGCCTCGGGGATCTTCCCCGTGTCACCGGCGCGTGGATCCCTGGCCATCGAGCAGCCGCCCCCGTCCGACGACGGGAGAGAGCTGTTCGGTTTGGCGGTGAAATCGAGGTTCCGGTTGGCGCTCCCGGGAATCTGCCCCGACCAGAATACGATGGTCTTTCCATTCAGGACGGCGAATGCCGCCTGGGTGTAATCGCCGGAGAGCTCCGCAGGTCGTTCGCTGGAGTTGAAACCGACGGAATCGGGAGCCGTTACAAAGGACGCAAAGGGGGAAACGGTCGCCAGCCGGAAGGAATAATAGGTGGCCGTTGTGCCCGAACTGCCGTATCCGGTGAGGTGGATCTGGCCGAGCGTGTCGAGAAACGCCTCCGGACGGTACAGTTTGAAGTTCGGCTCCAGGACGTTCGGCCCCAACAGCAGGAACGACCGGGCGATTCCGATCGAGACCGGCAGGCCGTTCTGCACGACCCCGACGGCGTCGGGGTTGATGCTGACGATCCCGATGCTTCCCGCCTTCCCGGGAATCGTCTCGTCCGCCGCCAGGATCACGATGTTGCTCGTGGTCGGCGCCATTACGGAGGGGTGGCCCCAGGCCAGCGGCTGGGTGATGACCTGCGTCGCGCCGATCGCGACGTTGTCGGTCGTAGCGGTGGAGTTGACCAGCGCGTAGTAGATCCCCGAGGCGGCCGGCGTCGAGCTGTTGGCCGCCCACGCCACGTGCGAGCGGTTGAGCGCGTCCAGGCGCAGGGAGGGGGTGGGCCGGAAGCCGTCGCTGCCCGTCACCGTGTCGTTGGTGCCCGAGGAGAGAAGCAGGGGGGTCCCCACGACCGTGGCGGTGTCCAGCCCCGCCCGGGCGAAATAAACGTGGAACGGCGCGGCCGATGCGATGGCGTCCCGCGAAGAGAAGGCCATGCGGACGGTGTTGTCCGCAGGGACCAGGTTGAAGGACAGGTCCTCGATGTCGCCGGTGGACAGGTTGTCGCCGTTGGGCAGGGCGCCCGCGGGGAACCCGGCGATCTGCTGGACCGAGATCAGCGTCGCGGTGGTGGCGGTGAAGGCCACCCGGGCGATGTACGGGCGGTAGACGTTATCCGCGGCGGTGGGTTTTGCCTGGAACAGGATGACGGCCTCCGAGCCCGTCCGCAGCGCGACCTTGGGGTGCCTGGCGTCGAAGTAGGGGGAGTTGCCGCCGGCGCCCGTGCCGTCGATCGCGAAGGGGGGGATGGGAAGGACGGTGTTGTCCCGCGCCAGCTGGAGATTGGTGTAGTCCGCCCCGCCGTTCACGGCGGCGAAAAAGACCCGGAAAGGACCCGCAACGGTGTCGCCGCCGATGAACACGACGTAAACGGTCGGGCCGAGAAACGTCGCGTTGGGCTGGTCGAAGACCCCGGTGTTGCAGTCGTTCACCGACAAGATCGTTTCCGCGTCCGCGATGCCCCACGTGGCGGAGACGAGCAGCGCGACGGCAAGCGTGAAGCGTAAAATGCGGATCATTCAATCCCCCGGAAAAGAAAAAGGATAGTGTTCTATTCTAAACGCCAGAACCGCCATTGTATATCAATTCCGGACCGAAGCCCCACCGCGTCGATCGTGCGATACGTATTGGAAAGGGTTCCCGTCGATCGCACGTGAAACGCGGGCGACTTGATGTCGATCAGGTCACGGAACCGGGTCCGGTCGTAGAGGTCCTTCATCATGGAACTGGCGTTGCCGATATCCCGTGCGCTTCGGAACGGGTTGGCCTTCCGGTATTCGATGACCTGGTCGGCCGTTGCCGCGCTGATCTCGCCGCCCTCCGCGGCGTCCTGCCCCGCGGACAGCGCCATCAGGACTTCTTTCGGCGCGGTGTTGATGTTCACCGCTCCCGAGGAGTGGATCGTCACGAACGGTTTGAGCTTCTCGAACAGTTCCGCCGTCATGCCGCGGACCAGGCGCACCTCGTCGATCGTGTCGAACAGGTCGTTTTTCGCCCGGTAGGGATACGGCAGGGACAGGTAGTACGAGCTTTCGGCCCCTCCCACCCGGGCGGTGTCGTCGATGTCGAGCCAGTCGACCACCGCGTCGGCGATGGTCGGGTCGATCTCGAGGATCATGAGAAGCCTGCGGAACACGGCGAGCCGTTGTTCGTCCGGGGCGATACCGTTCGGCAGGACCAGCTTGTTCAGGTTGATCTTCCGTTCCTCGTCCTCCAGCGTCACCAGGATGGTGCCGTCCCCGAGGTCGATGGCGGGCACGGGCCGTGACCAGATCTGGTCGAGGGTGTCGATCTGGGAATGCTTCGAACTCTCCCGCAAGGCGATTCTTGCCGCCGCCACGCCTGCCTCGGCGAGGATGGCCGCCCTGATGGAATCCCTTCCATAGGCCCCGGTCTGCGCCGCCCTTGCGCCGGTCCGGAAGATTTCCATGGCCAGGATCACGATCAGCACAAGGACAAGGAGCGTGATCAGGAGGGCGACGCCCGATTCGTTTCTCCGCTTCATGGTTTGCGAGGCGGGGTGACCGTTCCCCCGGTGGTTCCGCCGGCCGGGGTGACCGTTCCTCCGGTGGTTCCGCCGGCCGGGGGAGGGCTGCCGGTCGTCAACCCGCGTTTCCCGGAATAGAGGCCGGTGCCTTCCTTCCCTGCGAGGGGAAGCGGGATCGTCCTGTGGAACACCTCGCCCACCGAATCCGTGATCACCAGGTTGACCTTCCTGGGAAGCACCCACTTGTTTCCGCCGCTTTTCGGCCATTCCGTCTGCCACGCCGTTCCGTCGTAGAGCTCCACGCGGAAGCCCTGGATGCGGGTCGCCAGGCGGGATTCGATGGTGAGGATCTTGTTTTCGATCAAGGGGAGATCGGCTTGCTCCCGGTGGATCTCGATGGATCTGCCGTCCTCGCTGACCTTCGGGAAGTACCGGATCCTGACGATGTCCGAGGCGGGGCGGGCCCCGGTGGTATCGGGCAGTACGTAGGAGGTGAAAATCAGGGTGGAAGCCGGTTTCCCCGAAAACTGGTCCATCTTGCACGTAAATGTTGTCGGCTCGGAGCCGATCGAGGCAAAGGCCCCGTCGAGATCGGATCCGATGCGGTCCATCGTGATCCGCAGCTGCCGGAAGTTCCCGGAGCGCTCGGTCAGTACCTCCAGGCTGCGGCCGGCCCCGGTGAACGCCGCCAGCAGCAGCACCATGATCACCGACAGGATCGCCAGCGCCAGCAGGATCTCGACGAGCGTGAATCCGCCGGTACGCCGATTCGCGTTCATTTGACGGCGATTCCCGAGAGCGTCACAGACTCCTCGCGGTCCTTCTCGCCCCAGGAGACGGTGATTTCCACCTCGCGGGCGTCGGGGTGCATGGCGGCCTTGATGGTTTGCTTACAGGCGTAGGCGTTGTCCATGCCGGGGAAATTCCCCTCGGTCTCGCTCACTTCGGGTAAGGTCTCGG
>JBLNFH010000183.1:0-3498 GCA_050263475.1 Deltaproteobacteria bacterium | reverse complement strand
CGGGGATCCACAAGTACTACATGGAAGCGAAGGAGAGGAAGGCGCACGCGGGAGAGAGCGTGGAGGCGGGAAGGGCCTACGTGGAAGCCTACGTCCCGTACCTGCACTTCGTGGAGCGGCTCTACGCGGACGCGACGACCCCGGTTGCCCACGGGGGGGGAGAGGGCACGCACCCGGCAGGCGGGCATCCCGAGCCTGCGGCCCCCGGAGCGGAGCACCGGCACTAGGTTTGTCCGTCATGCGGGGGGGCAGGAGCGGTACATGCGCCACCTGATCCTGGGAAGCGGCCCGGCCGGAATCGCCGCGGCGTTGGCCATCCGCAATTCGAAGAGGGATGCGGAAATCGTCATCGCCACGGAGGAGGAGTTCGCCCGGCCGTACGTACGGCCCCTGCTCCCCGACTACATCGCGGGGGACCTCCCGCTTTCCGCGCTGGCCGATCCGCAGGGGGAAGAGCTTGCCTCGCACGGCATCGAGATCCGCCAGGGGAAGCGCGCCCGGGAGCTGGACCCGGGAGGGAGAAGGGTGTCCTTCGATGACGGGACCGTGGAGGCGTACGACGCCCTGCTCGTCGCCACGGGAGGGAAACCGTCGCTGCCCGCCCTGCTCGACCGGCACCCGAAGGCGGTCGTCCCGTTCGATTCCTTAAGCGATTCGAAGCGGATCCGGGAGCGCTCGGCGGGTCCCGGCCCCATCGTCGTGTACGGGCCGGGATACCTGGGGATCGAGGCGTGCCGGGCCCTGGCGCGGCGGGGAAGGATGGTGGTGTGGATCAAGCCGGATACCCCCCGGTTCGGCTACCCGATCTCCGGCGAATTCGAGGCAAGCGTCCTCGACGAGGTCAGCCGGCGGGGGGTCCGGATCCAGGAGGGGGACGACATCATTTTCATCCGCGAACTCGACGAGGGCTTTTTCGAGGTCCGGTGCCTGGACGCCCGGGAGATCCGATGCTCGATGATCGTTGCCGCCACCGAACGGCTCCCGGCGGTGGCGTTCCTGAAAGGAAGCGGGGTGAAGATCGGGACCGGGATCGTTGTGGACGCTCGCCTGCAGACCAGCGCGCCGCACGTTTACGCGGCGGGGGACTGCGCGGAGCTGTACGACGAGAAGACCGGCGAGGTCCGGATCAACTTCGGCTGGCGCAGCGCCGTCAAGCTGGGGAAACTGGCCGGGGAGAACATGGCGGGCGGCGGGAAGGTCTACATCCGGAACCGGGAGGATTACGTTTGGCTCCTCACCGGCGCTTCGCTCCTCGACCGCCTGAAATGAAGGGGGGGACGCGATGAGCCCCACGACGATCCGGTTTCTCAAGGTCGGGATGGCCTATTTCGTCCTGGGGACGCTGCTGGGGACCCTGCTGGCCCTGCCGGTCACCCGGGATTTCCTGTACGGGGAGGCGCCCGGCGCGCAATGGAGGCTGGCGCACACGCATCTTAACCTTACGGGCTTCGTCATCATGATCATCTTCGGCATCGCGTACCACATCCTGCCGCGCTTTGCCGGAAAACCGCTGCGCAGCGAGACGTGGGCCGCGGCGCACTTCTGGATCGCGACGCTGGCGACGGCGGGTATGGTCATCGGCTTCATCGTTCCGGCCGCCGCCGCGCTCCTCTGGGCCGGGAGCGTGGCACAGTTCGCGGGGATCCTGCTCGGGGTCGCCAACCTGTGGCTCACGATCCGGTGACGGCACCCGGACGGGAAGAAAGAAAGGGGGATTCCATGTTCAACGCGATGCAAGAGGCGGGGTTCTCTCCGGACAGGCCCGTCTCCAAGCTCCTGTACGACTCCGAGGCGATGCGCGTCGTCGTCTTCGGGCTCATGGCGGGGCAGGAGATCCCGCCGCACACGGCGCCTTCGAACGTCGTGCTCCACATCGTCCAGGGGAAGGGCACCTTCGTCACGGGGAGCGGCGAGCAGCCGGCGCAGGCCGGGGACTTCGTCATCACCAAGCCCAACGAACCGCACGGGCTCAAGGCTGCCGAAAAGACCGTCATGATGGCGGTGATCGCCCCCCGGCCCTGACCGGGCGGGGGGAGCGAATCGATCCGAGGGGAAAGAAGAAAAGAACAGGAAGGATGGAAGGGAGAGCATGGAAACGATCACCCGCGACATGATCATCAACGACGTCATCAAGAAGCACCCCCAGACGATCAAGGTGTTCAACGAGTACAAGGTGGACTCCTGCTGCGGCGGGGGGGCGGCGATCGAGACGACCGCGAAAAGGGACGGCGTCGACATCGAGGGGCTCCTCCGGGCGTTGAACGATGCGGTAGGGAAAAAGGGATAGGCCGGTGGGTCGCGCCCCGCCCCGTGAGATAATTTTTCTGCCGGCATCTACGGATCACGGGGGGCGAGGATGGAAAGGGCATTTTCCGATAAATTCATCGAAGGGCCGAAGACGCCGCCGATCGCCGTGCTCATCGGCTTCCGCCCGGTATCGTTCGGCGACGGCGAGGCGGTGTTCGAGATGAAGGCGGACCGGCGCCACCACAACCCGATGGGGACGGTCCACGGGGGGATCCTGTGCGACCTCGCCGACGCCGCCATGGGGTTCGCCTTCGCATCGACGCTGGGTCCCGGCGAGTCGTTCACCACGCTGGAGCTCAAGATCAACTTCCTGCGCCCGGTGTTCGACGAGAAGCTCTCGGCACGGGCGAAGGTGGCGCACCGGGGGAAGTCGGTGGGGATGGTCGAATGCGACGTCCTCAACCAGGAGGGGAAGCTGGTGGCGCGCGCGTCCTCCACCTGCACGGTGCTGCGCGGCGATGCCGCGAAGGGGAGATGAGGGCTCAGGCCGCCTTCCTCCTCGTCTTCGCCGCCGCGATGGCCTTCGTCGAGGCGGCAGTCGTCATTTACCTGCGGGCGCTGATCGGGAGCGGCCCGCTCTTCCCGATGAAGGACCTTCCGCCCGCGCTCCTGGCGGTGGAGGTCGCCCGGGAGACGGCCACCCTCGTGATGCTTTTGTCCGCGGCATTCCTTGCCGTCCGCGGCGGGGCGCGGCGGCTCGGCGCGTTCCTCCTGCTGTTCGCCGCCTGGGACGTCTTCTATTACCTGTGGCTGTACGTGGCGACCGGCTGGCCCGCCGGCGTCGACGACTGGGACATCCTGTTCCTGATCCCGCTCCCCTGGGTGGGTCCCGTCTGGTCCGTGCTCCTGATCTGCGTGGGCATGCTCGCCTTCGCGATCCTTTTTCTCCGGGCGCCGGAGGACGCGCACTTCGCCCCCGGCCTGCCGGGATGGGCGGCCGGCGTGGCCGGAGCCGCGGCGGTCATCGCGACGTACATCCTGGAATGGAGGAAGATCGGGTACGGGAAAGGGGTGCCTTCCGGGTTCTCCCTCCCCCTGTTCTTCCTGGGGGTGCTCCTTTTGGCGGCATCGGGGTGGATCACCTACCGGAGGGCACGGGGATCCGCCCCCTAGTGCCTCCCGCGGCGCATCCCCGCGGGATCTCCGTTCATCTATTTACTGACGGCATTTTTTTTTCGAAAGGGGACTGAC
>JBLNFH010000182.1:0-4923 GCA_050263475.1 Deltaproteobacteria bacterium | reverse complement strand
GTGTTCCGCCGGGAGGAGATCGTGAATACCGTCCGGAAGCTGGACGGCATCTCCATCAAGGACCTGATGCCGCTGTTGTCGTAGCGATCGGCGCCGCGCCCCCCGGGGGTCAGTGAATCTCCCTGTTCCGGCCCTTCCGGGCCGGGAAAAAGAACCCGGCGGCGCGGTGCCGCCTTTTCGCGAACCAGCGGTAAAAGACGCGCGAAAGGATGCCGGCCCCCGGCAGGCGGAACAGGGATGCGCACCAGCGGTACCGGCGGAGGCGGCGAAGGATTTCGGGCATCGCCTGCTCGCCGGCAAGCACCGTGCCGTCGGGCAGGACCAGGTGCATCGCCCGGAGGCAGGCTTCCTTTCCGATCGCGGGGAACCGGGACGGCAGCGTTTCCGAGTGGCAGGAGAGAAACTCGAACGCATCGGGAAGGGCGCGGGCGCGGATCCATTCGACCGCGTTCACGCAGACCGGGCACTCCCCGTCGTAGATCAAGACCGCCGGACGCATACGCCCCCGTAGCGCATCTCCCTCCAGGGAGACGCACACGCTCTCCCGTTTGATGATGGCCCCGGCGCGAAGGCTTTTTCCCGGGATCGCAACCGGCAAAATAACGCGGCATCGTAAAGAGAAAATGAAGGGGGGGAACATGAGGCCAATACGGATTATAGCGCTGTCATTCCTGGCCATGACGATGGCGGGTATTGCGTCGAATGCGGAGCTCCCGCCGGAGTACGGCAAGGCCTTGGCCGCGGCGGACTGGTCCACGATGGAAACGGTGACGGTTACTCTTTCCGATCATACGTTCACCCCCTCGTCGATCGTTTTCAAGGAGGGAGTTCCGACGAAGCTGGTCCTCCGGAACGCGGGAAAAGAGAATCATTACTTTGTTTCCGAGGAGTTTTTCGGGACCATCGCCACCCGGAAGGTGCAGTCATCCGACGGTGAAATCAAGGCTCCCTTTATCGCGGCCGTCGAAGTATACGCGGGAAAAACGGTGGAGTGGTTCCTGATCCCGATGAAGAAGGGGACGTCCCGCGTCCTCTGCACCGTCAAGGGGCACGCGGAGCGCGGGATGAAGGGGACGATCGAGGTACAGTAAGCCGGGGAGATCCTTCCCGGGGAAAATTTTCTAGCAGATCCGCGGAAGCTGGTCCCCCACCGGGTAGTCCACCGCGCGCATTCCTCCCACGGAGGTCCTCAAGAGGACTCCGGGGGCGCCCTCCGTCACCTCGCCGATTACCGCCGCGTTTTTTCCGTACCCGGTCTTCCGGAGGGATGCGACGATCCCGTCCGCGGCCGTCCGGTCGACGATCAGGAGCGCCTTTCCCTCGTTGGCCAGGTACAGCGGATCGAATCCCAGGATCTCGCAGATGCCGCGCACGTTTTCGGCCACGGGCAGCCGCCTCTCGTCGAGGACGATCCGTACGCCCGAGGATTCGGCCATCTCGTTCAGCGAGACGCCCACGCCGCCGCGGGTGGGGTCCCGCATGAACCGCACCTTCCCCCCGAACGCGTCGAGCACACCCAGCAGCATGGAGGAAAGGGGGGCCACGTCCGAAAGAACCGGCGCGGAGAGCTCCAGCCGGTTCCGGGCGATCAGCACCGCCGCCTGGTGGTCCCCCATCGTGCCGCTCAAGATCACGCGGTCCCCGGGCCGGACGTTCTCCGGGGCGGGACGCCAGCCGTCCCGCAGGGTCCCCACGCCGGAAGTGGTGATGAAGATCCCGTCGGCGTTCCCCTTCTCCACGACCTTGGTGTCCCCGCACGCGACCAGCACGCTGCCTTCGGCCGCCGCGGCCTTCATGGAGTCGAGGATCGTCTCCAGCTTCTCCAGCGGGAATCCCTCTTCGAGGATCAGCGAGCAGGAGATCGCGACGGGACGCGCGCCGCAGACCGAGAGGTCGTTCAGCGTGCCGCAGACCGCGAGCCGTCCGATGTCCCCGCCGGGGAAGATCGGGGGGGTGATCACGTACCCGTCGGTGGTGAAGGCGATTTCGCCGGCAAGGCTGCCCAGGAGCCCCGAGTCGAACAGCGGCGACAGGACCGGGTTCTCGAACCGCTTCGCGATGACCTTTCGGATCAGGTCGCGGGTCCTCTTCCCGCCTTCCCCGTGGGAGAGGAGGATCTTGTCGCCCGCCATCTACTGCACCCCGTACTTGAAATAGGCGGCGCAGGTCCCCTCGCTCGACACCATGCACGGGCCGTACGGCGCCTCCGGCGTGCAGGCCTTCCCGAACAGCGGGCATTGCGGGGGGGCGATGGTTCCCTTCAGGACGTCGCCGCACCGGCAGGCCGTCTTCTCCGCCGCGTACGGGATCTCGATGCCGAATTTCTTTTCCGCGTCGAAGGCGGAAAACGCGTCCGCGATCCGCAGTCCCGTTCCGGGGAGGACGCCGATCCCCCTCCACGCGATGTCCGCGGGACGGAAGACCCTGGCGATGACATCGAGCGCCCTCCGGTTTCCCGCGGGCGTCGCCGCGCGGGAGTACTCGTTCTCGACGGTCGCCGCTCCCCGGATCTTCTGCCGGAGCAGCAGGTAGATCCCGTAGAGGATGTCCAGCGGCTCGAAGCCGGCCACCACGCAGGGGAGCCCGAATTTTTCCGCGATGGGAAGATAGGCGTCGGACCCGATGATCACGCTCACGTGCGCGGGGCAGAGGAACCCCTCGATCCTCACCTCCGGGTCGGAGGCAAGGACCTCCATCGCCAGGGGGATCGTACGGACCGAGGAGAGGACGGAGAAGTTGGGGATGCGCCGCTGCGCCGCCGAAAGGATCGCGCCGGCGATCGAAGGCGCCGTTGTCTCGAACCCCACGCCCAGGAAAACCACCTCCCGGTCCGGATGCGCCGCCGCGATCTCCACCGCGTCGAGGGGGGAGTAGAGCACCCGCGCGTCGATCCCCTTCCCCCGCTCCTTTTCCAGGGAAGAGCCCCTGCCCGGGACGCGCAGCATGTCGCCGAAGGTGGCGAGGATCGTGCCCGGCCGTTTCCCCAGCCCGATGGCGGCGTCGATGTAGCCGTCGGGCGTGACGCAGACGGGGCAGCCCGGCCCGGAGATCATCGTGACGATCCCCGCGAGCAGCGGCCGGATCCCCGCCCGCGCGATGCTGACCGTGTGGGTCCCGCAGACTTCCATCAGCCGCATGGGGGGGCGGTCCCCCCAGGCTTCCCGGATCTTCCCGACGACGCCGCGGGCCAGCGCGGGGTCGCGGAACTCGTCAATGTATTTCAGTTGCATCCGTGATTTCCCTGAACAGCTCGAGCGTTTTTTCCGCCTCCTCGGGGGAGAGCTTCTCGATCGCGAACCCGGCGTGGAGGATCACCCAGTCCCCGGCTGCGACCCGGTCCAGCAGCATGACGGAGATTTCCCGTCGCGCCCCCCCCACCTCTACGGTTGCGGACGATTCCTTCACCTCGATCACCCTGGCGGGCACTCCCAGGCACATTCCCTTATCCTCCCGCGATTCGCTGCGCCGCGTAATACGCCTGTCCCAGAGAGATCCCCCCGTCGTTCGCGGGGACCTCCCGGTGGATCCGCGCCCGGATCTTCTTCTCCCGGAAGCCGGCCAGGAGCCGCTTCAACAGGTAGAGGTTCTGGAAAACGCCCCCCGAAAGCAGCACGTGCCCGGCCCCGGTCCCCTCCGCGATCCTCGAGGAAACGTCGAGGACGATCCTGGCCACCGTGTCGTGGAACTTCCGCGCAATCACGGGCGGGGCGATTCCCGCCCCGGCGTCGGAGACGATTCCGGCGATCACGCCTCTCCAGTCGATCCGGAGGAGTTCCCCACCCTCGCGGACCCCGTAATTATACACTCCCCGGCCCTTTCCCCGCTGGATTCCGCCCTCCAGGAGCATGGCGGCCTGCCCCTCGTAGCTGGCCTTCCGGCAGACGCCGGCGAGCGCGGAGGCGGCGTCGAACAGCCGTCCGCAGCTGGACGATGGTACGACGTTCACGTTCTTCGAGATCGCGTCCACCAGGAGGGAGGCCCGCGCGGGATCGATCTCCCCGAAGAGGGAGGAGGCGACCCGTTTCGCCTCCGCGGGGCCGAACGTCGCGTGGAGGAAGCCGACCGCGGTCCGCCACGGCTCCCGGATGGCGGCGTCGCCTCCCTGGAGCGGGAAATCGTCGAGGGCCGCCGCGCGCCGCATCTCCATGCCATCGATCGAGAAAAACTCCCCGCCCCAGATCGCGCCGTCCTCCCCGTACCCCGTACCGTCGAAGGAAACGCCCACCGCCTTGCCCCCGAACCCCGATTCCGCCATCAGCGCATAGAGGTGCGCCTTGTGGTGCTGGAGGGAGAAGACCCGGCCGGCCTCCACCGTGTCGGCAAAGGCGGTCGTATAGTAAGCGGGGTGCAGGTCCCGGCAGACCGCCGCGAGCTTCGCGTCGAGGAACTTCCGGAAGAACCCGAAGGTCGATGCGTAGAACTCCCGCACCGGAGGCTGGTCCAGGTCCCCCAGGTGCTGGGAGAGATAGGCGAACCCCTCCTTCAGGATGCAGAAGGTGCTTTTGAGCTCCCCGCCCAGCCCCGCCACGGCCAGTTTCTTAACCCCAGGGACGTTCTTGACCGTTAAGTTATTTTGAACATCTTTGTAATTGCGGCTATTTATGTCAGTTTTTTCGATTTTTAAAACACCCGGAGTCATCCGCAGGGACTTCATGATCACGGGGGCGGGGACGAAGCCGCGGGCGCGCCGGATGGGGTAGATCTTCCCCCCGACGCACCGTACCACCGAATCGTCGCTGCGCTGGACGATCTCCCGGTCGTGCAGCAGGAAGCGGTCGGCGATTCCGGAAAGGCGGGAGAGGGCCTCCTCGTTCCCCGTCGCGATCGGCTCGTCGGTCCGGTTCCCGCTGGTCATCACGAGAGGCCGCTTCGCCCGCGAAAGAAGCAGGTGGTGCAGGGGAGTGTACGGAAGGAACAGGCCGA
>JBLNFH010000181.1:0-7300 GCA_050263475.1 Deltaproteobacteria bacterium | reverse complement strand
GTTGAGATGAATGACGTCGGGCCGTTCCGCCTTGAGAAACCGGCTCAGCCGAAGAAGCGCCCCCGGGTAGAAGGGGAGCGATTTCCCCTTTCGCGCAGGCGGCAGGGAAAGGAGCCTCGCGGGGATCCCCGCGAGCTCCGGCGCATCCTGGACGTCGCGGGTGAAAAGGAGCGAGGGAACGACGCCCCTCTGCCTCACCGCAGCCAGCATCCGCCCGAGCGCCCGCAGCGCGCCGCCGATCGATCGCCCTTCCTGCCGATGCGCATAGAGCACCCTCACTTCAATCCCTTCTCGTATAGTTTCGCGTATTTCAGGAACGTCTGGAAGGATGCCATGATCGCGTGGATGAATCCCGGGAGCCCGTCCAGGAAACCGCGCTTCGCCACATAGATCTTCCAGAAGGCGGCCGCGGGGTGCAGCGCCAGGTGGCGGTAGCCCACCCGCACGACGCCGCGCTTGGCCCGTTCCTTCGCGGAAAGGGCCGCGTACCGTTCCACCTTGACCACCCGCTCCGAGGTGCTCCGCTCCGAGAAGTGGAGCATCGGCGAGCGCAGTTCGCCGATCCCCCCCTCCATGATCAGGTTCTCGTGGACCTCGACGTCGTTGTAGGCGCCCTTCCCGCGGCGGAGCAGGCGCATCTGGCGGTCCGGGTACGCCCCGCCGTGCTCGATCCACCTGCCGTATTCGTGGTTCTTCCGAGGGATGGTGTAGGCAACGACGGGCGGCTCCTCCAGCGCCCCGAGGATCCGCGATATTTCCCCGGCCAGCTCGGGCGTCACCCGCTCATCGGCGTCGACGATCAGGACCCAGTCTCCCGTTGCCTTCCCCAGACCGAAATTTTTCTGCGGACCGTATCCCGGCCACGGGTTCCGGAACACCTTCGCCCCCATCGCCGCGGCGATCTCCCGGGTCCGGTCGGTACTGCCCGAGTCCACCACCACGATCTCGTCGGCGAACGCGAGGGAGGACAGGCAGTCGGCGATGTTCCGCTCCTCGTTGAACGTGATGATCAGGGCGGACAAGCCGCGCGCGCCGGGATTCAACCCGCTACCTCCCGGTAAACCGCAAGCGTCTCCGCCGCGGTCCGGTCCCAGGAATACCGGGCCGCCTGCCGGAATCCCTTCTCCCTCAACTCCTGCGCCAGTCCCGGCGAGGAGAGGACCCTGGCGATCTCCCTGCGGTATCCTTCCACGTCGTCCGGGGGGACGACGATCGCCGCGTCGCCCACGATTTCCGGCAGCGATCCCCCGGAGGACACGACGACGGGCGCCCCGCACGCCATCGCCTCCAGCGGGGGAAGCCCGAACCCTTCGTAGAGAGACGGAAGGACGAACGCCGCGGCGCCCGAGTAGAGTACGGTCAAGTCGCGCGGCGACAGGTAGCCGGTAATCCGGACCTCCTCCCCCAGCGCGTTCCCACGGATGAAGTCGGTCACTTCCCCGCTCTTCCACCCCGGCATGCCCGCCAGGATCAATCCGGTTTCCGGAAATTCGTTCCGGAGCCCCGCGTAGGCGCGCAGGAGAACCGGCACGTTCTTTCGCGGCTCCAATGTCCCCGAAAAGAGGAGGTACCGCGAGCGGGCCATCCCGATCCGGGCAAGCAGCTCCTCCCGTCGAACCGGGTCGTCGACCGGCCGGAACTCCTCCCCGGCGGCCAACGGGATCACGCGCACCTTCTCCCGGAGGATGCCGATGTGGCGGACGATGTCCCTGGCCGTCGATTCCGAGACCGCGATCACCCTCTCGCAGCGCCGCGCATCGCGGGACGTCTTGAGGAAGCCGAACCAGTCCCCCAGCCACCGGCGGCGCAGGTGCGGGTAGATCTTGAGCGCCAGATCGTGGATGGTGATGATGCTCCCCCGGAGTCCGCTCGCTCTCCTGCGGAAGTTGGTCCCGTGAAACAGGTCGATCCGGTCCGCGCGGACCTTTGCGGCGAATGTCCCTTTCGAGGAAGCCCTCCGGACGACCACGTTGTCCCGGGCGAGCCACTCCTCGCTCAACGGTGCCTCGGGGCCCCAATAATAAAGAAAAAACTCATCCCCGCGGGAAACCGCCGACATCCGCTCGGCCAGCCGCGCCGCGTACTGCCCGACCCCCGCGCGCGTGCGGAAGATCGGGTTGGCGTCCAGGCCGACCCTCATCGGTTCCCCCCTCCCCGGCGGGAATCGCCGTCGGCCTCCCATGCCTTGACGTACTTGGCGAACGTGTACATCGAATAGAGGACGGCAAGCTGGAACCCCAGCTTCCCGTCCAGGAAACCGCGCCTCAGGACGAACATCTTGAGGAACGTGAACGGCGGCCGCAGCAGGAGGTCGAATGCCGACACGCGTTTCCCCCGCCGCGCCAGTTCCTCAGCCCCCAGGGAGGAATATCGGTTCATCCGCGCGATGTAATCGGCGGTGTCCCGGTACGTGTGGTGGAGGAGGCCGCCGCGAAGCTTTCCCACGGGCCCGGACACCCGAACCGCTTCATGCACCGACCGTTCCTCGAACCTGCCGGCGTCCTTTCGCCACAACCGGATCGTGTAGTCCGGGTGCCAGCCGCCGTGGCGGACCCACGTTTCTCCGAAAAAGCTCTTGCGGGGAACCCGGTACCCCGCCGCCGTCGAGCCTTCGAGGTCGATCCGGGAAATCTCGTCCGCCAGCTCGGCCGTCGCCCGTTCGTCCGCATCGATGCTGAAGACCCAGGGCCCCCTGGCTTTCTCCAGGGCGCTGTTCTTCTGCCGCCCGAACCCCTTCCATTCCTCGGAGTGCCAGCGAACGCGGGGATCCCTCCTGCAGAGGGCTTCCGTCCCGTCCGTGCTCCCCGAATCCACCACGACGATCTCTTCGGCGAAGCCAAGCGATGCGAGGCAGGCCTCCACGTTCCGTTCCTCGTTTCTCGTGATGAGGATCGCGCTGAGGCCCTTCACGTCGTCTCCCCGATGAGGTCCGCCATCGCCTCCGCCATCGCCTCCGCGGGTATGCTCCGACGGCATTCCTCGTCCCGCGCGCACCGTTTCCTCAGGCACGCCGTGCAGGGCATCGGGGCCTGGAGAAATCGGTGGCGGGGGCCGAACGGCGCGTTCCGGTTTCCGTCGGTGACCCGGAAGGCGGAAACCGTCTTGGCCCCGGCCGCCGCGGCAACGTGCAACGGCCCGGTGTCCGGCGCCATGAGATGGCCGCATCTCCGGTACACGGCGGCGAGCTCCCCGAGAGACAGCTTCGGGAGGAGTTCCACCCCCTCGCCGGCGCTTTCGCGGATCCGTTCCGCCTCGCGGCGTTCCTCCTCGCTCCCCCAGGAAAGGAAGGCCCCCATCCGCGGGAAGCGCCTCCGCAGGCCGCGCAGCGCCTCCGTCCAGAAGCCGGGATCCATCCTCTTGGTGTTCCAGGTGGTTCCCGCATGCAGAACGACCAGGGGAGACGACGAAGGGAAGGTCCCGCCGACGACTTCCGCGGCGCGCCGCGCCTGGGCTTCCGTGGGGGCGATTACGGAGCGAAGTGCGGACAGGTCGAACTCGACGCCGAAAGGTGCGGAAACGATCCGGAGGAGCTTCTGGCTGACATGCCGGTCCCCCGGCCGAAGAGCGACTTTCCGGTTCGTGAAGAGGAGGTTGGGCGCCTCCCGCGCGCCGTTCCGGTCGAATCCGTATCGCAGGGGGGCCCCGGAAAGACGGGTGATCACCCCGCTCTTGGAGTTCCCCTGGAGGTCGAACGCGACATCATACTTGCCCTCGCGCAGATGCGCCACCGCCGCCGACGCCTCCCGGCGCGCCGCCGGCGTGCTCCACTCCCGCTTCCACCGCTTGAGATCGAGAGGGACCACGCGCCGCAGCCGCGGGTTCCCGTCGAGCAGCCCCGCGAACCGGCGGTCGACCACCCAGTCGACGTCCGCCCCGGGAGCGACCCGGCGCAGGAAGTCGATCACGGGGAGTGCATGCGCCACGTCCCCCAGCGCGGAAAGCTTGACGATCAGGATCCGCCGAAAAACCGGGGAGGTCACATGCTCTCCGTCATGAGGTCGCGCGCCGCGGCGATCACCATGTCCGCCGTGACCCCCAGCATGCACTCGTGCCCCCGGTCGCACTCCCTCCGCATGCAGGGGGAGCAGTCGACGCCGACGCGTACGATCCTGGCCCTGCGGGTCCACGGGGACGTGGTGCGCCAGTCCGTCGGCCCGAAGATCGCCGCCAGCGGGACGCCGAGCGCTGCCGCGATGTGCATGGGCCCCGAGTCGTTGGTGACGAGGAACCCGCAGAGCGAAAGCAGGGCCAACAGCTCCCGGACCGTCGTCCGCCCCGCGAGGTTCACGGGCCTCTTCCCCATGGCTGCCTCGATCTCCGCGGACAGGGGCATTTCGGGGGCCGACCCCATCAGCACCACGGAGGCGCCCCACTCCTCCGAGAGGGCATCGGCCACGGCCGCGAACCGGTCGGGATACCACCGCTTCGCCGATCCGTACGTCGCCCCCGGATTGATCCCGAGGATCCGCCCTCCCTTCGGGATTCCCAACGAGGCCAGCCGTTCCGACATGGCGTCCCGTTCCTCGCCGGTAACCTGAAGACGCATCGCGGGATTCGCAGGCCGGGGAATCCCCAGCTCCGAGACCAGGTGGAGATAATATTCCGCGTGGTGCAGGCGAAGGACCTCCTCCGTCACGGGAACGGCCCGCGACAGGAGGAGCCGCCTCCCGTCGGTCGCATAGCCCTGCCTGCCGGGAATGCCCGCGAGGAAAACCAGAAGCGCCGCGTCAAAGGCGTTCTGAAAGAGGATCGCCGCGTCGAACCGCCAGCGGCGCAGCTCCCCCGCCATCCGCAGCATCCCGCCCGCACCGGCGTGCCTGCCCTCCTTCTCGTAAACGAGGAGGTCGTCGATGTCGGGGTGATGGCGGAACAGCTCCGCGACGAGGGGCTTTGCCGCCATGACGATCCGGGTTCGCGGAAACGAGGCCCGGACGGCCCCCAGTGCCGGAGTCGTCAATACCGCGTCCCCCAGCCAGTTGACGGCACGCACGAGCAGCGCGGCGGGAGGATCCGTCTTCATCCTGGAGTGCATGAAAACAGGATATCACCCCCCGAAGAACCGGCGGACCTGCCGGATGACCTCGTCCTGATCCTTGCGGGAGAGGAATGCCGACATCGGAAGCGAGAGGATCTCCCGCGACACGGAGGAAGCCGCCGGGAAATCCGTCTCCCCGTACCCCAGGCCGGAGAAGGCCTCCTGCCGGTGCAGGGGAACCGGGTAGTGGATGGCAGTCGGAATGCCGTTTTCGCCCAGGTGGGCAACCAGCTCGTCCCTGCGGGGGGTCCGGATCGAATACTGGGCGTAGACATGGGTGTTCCCGGGTGCGATCGCCGGAACCCCGACGACATCGCCCAGCGCCTCGGAATAGTACGCGCCCACGGCTGCCCTGCGCTCCACCTCCCCGGGGAAATGGGGAAACTTGGCAAGGAGGATGGCGGCCTGGATCTCGTCGAGCCGCCCGTTGATGCCGATGGAGCGATGGCGGTACCTCTCCCACTGGCCGTGGTTCCGCAGGCCCGAGATCCTGTCCGCCATCCCGTCATCCGAGGTGAACACCATGCCCCCGTCCCCGAAGCACCCGAGCGGCTTGGATGGGAAAAAGGAGGTCGCTCCCACGTGCGGGAATCCGCAGGACCTTTTCCCGTTGCGGGCGGCGCCGAAGGACTGGCAGCCGTCCTCGACGAGGAAGAGGCCGTACTCCGTCGCGACGCCATGCAGCGCTTCCAGGTCCGCGCATTGGCCGTAGAGGCTGACCGCGATGATGCCGCGCGTTTTCTTCGTCAACGCCTCCTCGACCTTGCGGGGGTCGATATTGTAGGTATGGGGATCGATATCGACGAAGACCGGGGTGGCACCGGCAAGCGCGACCACCTCGGCCGTGGCGATGAAGGTGAAGGGCGTCGTGATGATCTCGTCGCCGGGACCCACCCCGTACGCCATCAGCGCGAGCAGGAGGGCATCGGTGCCGGAGGAACAGCCGAAAGCGTAACGCGCGCCCACGTAAGCGGCCAGGATCCGCTCCAGCTCGGCCCCCTTGGGACCGAGAATGAACTGGGAGCTGCGGAGCACCTCGTCCATCCCGGCGCGGATTTCCGCCTCGTAAGCCGCGAACTGGCTCTGCAGGTCGATGAATTTCATCGGAGTTTCCGCCTTATTCGGGATGACCCCCTTTGGCCGGGTCCCTCTCTTTGTACCATACCGCCCCATGATTTCCAATTTCATCCGTTTTTTCTGTCATCCCCGGGGAGAATTCTGGTATAAATACAAGTTTCGAGGAGGGATGGCCGAGCGGCTGAAGGCGGCGGTCTTGAAAACCGCTGAGCGGCGACGCTCCGTAGGTTCGAATCCTACTCCCTCCGCCAGGGAGTTTGGCTCCGGAGGCGCATGGATTCGAACCCGAACCCTCCGCCGAGCGAGTAGCGAGGAAAAGCGCGACCTTGCGGAGCGCGTAAGGAGGGTGAGGCGTCCGGGAAGGCGGAGGCGATGACGCCGGAGCCCCAGCGGGCGAATCCTACTCCCTCCGCCAGGATGGGCAGGGACACTCCTCTCCCGCATTCCGGAAAAAGAAAGAGCGGGGATGTCCCCGATTACCGGAGAGGTGGCCGAGTCGGCTGAAGGCAACCGCCTGCTAAGCGGTTGTACGGGTAAAACCGTACCGAGGGTTCGAATCCCTCCCTCTCCGCCACGATTTTTGACAACGGAGATCCGGGGATTCGAACGCGAGCTTGCCGCCGAGCGGATAGCGAGGAAGAGCCCGACCTTGTGGAGGGCGGAAGGCAAGCGAGCCGCCGGGCGGCCGAAGGCGACATCGCCGGAGGCTCATCGGGCGAATCCCTCCCTCTCCGCCACATGGGGGACATTCCTGGCCGTTATCCTTGACCGTCTCAGGAGTGTCCCCCGCCACGAATCCGGGGATTCGAACCCGGGTCCGCCGACGACGAGGATCCCTCCCCGGGAGTGGCCTCGAGGCGGGCGGCGCAGCGACACTTGGAATCGTGTGAGCGAGAGCCGGTCGATCAGGGAGAAAGGGCGCGACAGGATCTCATTGTTGGTATTGCCGGAGTGATCGCGGAGAGGTGTCCGAGCTGGCCGAAGGAACGCGACTGGAAATCGCGTAGGCGGCTTATACCCGCCTCGAGGGTTCGAATCCCTCCCTCTCCGCCACGATGTTTGACAACGGAGATCCGGGGATTCGAACGCGAGCTTGCCGCCGAGCGGTTAGCGAGGAAGAGCCCGACGTTGTGGAGGGCGGAAGGCAAGCGAGCCGCCGGGCGGCCGAAGGCGACATCGCCGGAGGCT
>JBLNFH010000180.1:0-4357 GCA_050263475.1 Deltaproteobacteria bacterium | reverse complement strand
GGGATCCGCATGGTCTTCAAGCGATGCGGCGGGCGCCTGCCCCGAGCTTGCCTATACGGATTCCTTCAAGGCAAGGGGGCTGGGGTATGTCTACACCGAGGAGTTCGCGGAGGCGGTGAGCGCCGTCGCCAGCGGCGCATCGACCTATTCCCCGCAGGATATTCCTTCCGGGTGGAAGACCGCCGCAACCGAATGGCGGGCATATATCGCCGCGCACCCGGCAGGGGAAACCGGGGCGATGCAAACAACGGCCGCGCCGGACCTCCAGGGGGGACTGACCGCGGATCCGTACCTCAGCAAGGATGCCTGCAGCCCTGCGCTTCTCTACCTGGCGTCGCTGCACTATCGTTCGAAGACGGGGGGACAGGGCGTGACCCCGGTGTTCCCGCGCATCGTGAAGGCGGCGGTAGTGGAACTCGGCACGCAGGTCGTCGCCAAGAGCCGGATGAACGCGACTTATGCCAAACGCGGCGCCCTCATCGGGGCGAAGATCGCGGATGCGGAACGGATGGGCGCCATGGATTGCACGCCGAGCGAGCTTGCGCGCGCGAAGGCGGAGCTGGACCGCGCGCGGCGCGACGCGGCCGGAATCCGCAGCGGCATCCAGGAGACCGATGCGTCCTTCGCCAGGGCCGAGCAGATCGCCGACGCCCTGCTGGCGAACCGGCAGTTCGCTTCCCGGACGGGAATCAAGTGCTATCCGGAGTGAGATGGATTCCGGCGGGTGGGGGGGATCGGGGGGGTCAGGCGTTCTTGACGCGGACATAGTCGCGCAGGCGCGCGCGGTTCACGACGAGGATCCTGCCCTCCCGGCGGATCAGGCCCATCGCCTCGAACTTGTGGAGCTGGAGGGTGACGGTCTCCCGGGCAACCCCGACCAGGTTCGCAAGGTCCTCGTGGGTCAGCTTCAAGGCGATCCGGGTTCCCGTCCCGATGTCCTCCCCGATGTCCTCCGCGAGATGGAGGAGCTCCTTGGCCAGCCGGTGAAACGCCCATGCGTGGATCAGGCCGGCGAACTCCCGCTCCACCTGCATCAGGCGGGCGGAAAGCAGCTTCGCATAGTTCGCCGCGAAGACCGGGCAGGCGGGCAGGATCTCCAGGAAGTGTTTCCGGGACAGGACGTCCGCCGCGACCTCCGTCATCGCGATCGCCGTGAACGGCCGCATCGCTTCTAGCAGGAGCAGCTCTCCGAAGACGTCCTCCGGCCGAAGGATATGCAGGATCGTCTCCGTACCGGCATCCGAGAGGGAGACGAGCTTGACCAGCCCTTTTCTGACGATGAACAGGGAATCTCCCGGACCCCCCTCGTAAAACAGGGCTGCATCCCGCGGATACGTTTTCGGGGCGAGAAGCCCCGCGATTTTCCGGGACTCCGCGTCCGGGATTGCGTGGAACAGCTCTCCGGCGGTCTGGAAGGGCAGCGGCACGTTCCCATTCTATTCTTCCCGGCCCCCGGATTCCATCTCTGCGGCAACCGGGGAAACGGGCGCAGAAAGAAGGGCGGTTCTCGGGGGGCCGGATCGCGAAGGCGCGGGTGAAACCCGGTCCCCCCGCAACCTTCAGGCGGCGAGCCGCTCCCTTGCCTCGACAGGAGGCTCGGCCTCAAGGGTTCCGGTGATCGGCGACTCCACCCAAAACAACCGTGCGCCAGCCTTTTCCGCTTCCCCCATGCTGGCCAGCAGAAGGCCGGCCGCAACGGCGATCAGCACCAGGGTGGCGGTGAAGGCTACGCCGAACCCGATGGTCAGGGTCTCGATGAAGATGCCTTCCATGATGCTCACCCCCTTTCCGAGATCAGTGTATTCCGGAGCCGGGTGGCGATTCCGTGAGGAAATTCACAAATCCGGCCAGCACGGCGAGCGGTGTCCGGCGGGGGCTGCGCATCCCGATGGGCCCCAGCGGCAACTCCTGCCCGTAAAACTTATCTAATTAAAGGTTTTTGCTGATGGGATGGATCGAACTTGCGATTGGGTGTGAGGGGGGAGCGGCTGCGAATATGCTGGCGCTGGCGGAAGCGATCGGATCCCGGGTGCTTCGGAAGATCCGGGCGATGGGAAGGATGACGATCTTTCTCTGGGCGTCCCTGAAAAGCGCGGTGGCTCCCCCCGTTCCGTTGCGCCATGTCGTGAAGCAGGTCCACTTCATCGGCGTCAAGTCGCTGTTCGTCATCGTCCTGACCGCGTCGTTCACCGGCATGGTGCTGGGGCTGCAGGGGTATTACACCCTGAGCAAGTTCGCCGCCGAGGGGCTGCTCGGGTCCGCGGTGGCCCTGTCGCTCATCCGGGAACTCGGCCCGGTGCTCTCCGCCCTCATGGTGACCGGCAGGGCCGGATCCGCCCTTACCGCGGAGATCGGGATCATGCGGATCGGGGAACAGATCAACGCGCTGGAAACGATGGGGATCGATCCGATCCGGCACCTGGTCTCCCCGAGAATGCTCGGCGCCCTGGTATCCGTTCCGCTGCTCGCATCGATCTTCGACGTCATCGGGATCCTCGGAGGGTACCTCGTGGGGGTGAAGCTTCTGGGGGTGAACCAGGGGGTTTACTTCGGCCAGATGGAAGCCAGCGTGATGCTCAAGGACGTATCGGACGGCCTCCTGAAGTCGGTCGCCTTCGGCCTGATCATCTCGTGGGTCTGCACCTTCAAGGGGTACTACACGTCAAGGGGCGCGGAAGGGGTGAGCCAGTCCACGACCTCCGCGGTGGTCCTCTCGTCGGTCCTGGTCCTGATCGGGGACTACATCCTGACGTCGGTGCTGCTATGACGGAAAACGATTGGGTCTGCCGCCCCTGCGGGCTCGAAAAGCTTCCCGAGCCGGAAGGCGGACCGGCGATCCGGCTGGTCGACGTCGTGAAGGCGCTCGACGGGAAAAAGGTCCTGGACGGCATCAACCTGGATATCCCGCGGCAGCGGATCACCGCCGTCATCGGGCTCTCCGGCGCCGGCAAGAGCGTGATGCTCAAGCACATGATCGGGCTGGAACGGCCCGACGGCGGCAGGGTCCTGGTCGACGGGGTGGACCTGACGCGGCTCTCCCGGCCGGAGCTCTACCGGTTCCGCCGGCGTTTCGGGATGCTCTTCCAGGGGGGAGCCCTGTTCGATTCGCTCGACGTATTCGAAAACGTGGCATTCCCGCTTCGCGAGAAGACCGCCCTCGGCGAAGCGGAGATCCGCGAACGGGTCCACCTGCGCCTGGCGCAGGTGGGGCTCGAAGGGGCCGGGGAGAAGTTCCCGGACGAGCTGAGCGGGGGGATGGTGCGCCGGGTGGCGCTGGCCCGTGCCATGGTGATGGACCCGGAAATCCTCCTGCTCGACGAGCCGACCACGGGCCTCGACCCGATCATCCGGAACTCCATCCTGAGCCTGATCTGCCACACGTACCACAAACACTGCTTCACGATGGTGATGATCAGCCACGACATCCCCGACATCTTCTGCTGGAGCCATCACGTAGTGGTCCTGCATGACGGGAAGGTGGTCGTGTCGGCGCCGGCGGAGGAGGTGTTCCATTCCGCCGACCCGTTCGTGCGGCAGCTCCTCCACGGGGACATCGCCGGCCCCGTCCATCTGATGTAGGGGGGGATCCGTGAAGCGCCTCAACGTGGAAACCGCCGTCGGCCTTTTCGTGATCCTCGGGATCCTCTGCCTGGCGTGGCTGTCCGTCAAGCTGGGGAAGCTGGAGGTCCTGGAGAGCGGCACGGTCCCCGTGATCGCGGAATTTTCTTCCGTTTCGGGCCTGAAGGAGGGCGCCGCCGTCGAGATCGCCGGTGTGGAGGTGGGGAAGGTCGTCTCGATCGCAGAGAAGGATTACAAGGCGCGCGTGACGATGAAGCTCCGGAAAGGCATCCCCCTGCAGGAAGACGCCATCGCATCGATACGGACCCGCGGCCTCATCGGGGACAAGTACGTGAGCCTCACCCCGGGTGCATCCGACCAGCTGATTCCCCCCGGGGGGAGGATCCGGGAAACCGAGTCCGCGGTAGACCTGGAGGGCATCCTTGGCCAGTTCATCCATGGAAGCGCGAAGTAGAACGATCGCGGCCGCATTCCTCGACGCCCGGAATTCCTCCTTCGACGAACGGGTCCAAAAGCTGCGCGCCACCACCCGGAAATCCGGCGGTGCTTGAGGGGGGACGGCGCGGCGGGACCGTGATAGTCGTTTAAAAAAAACAAAAATGTTTCCGGCGCAGCGGAAAAAAGGGGGAAAGGTATGGCGTCGAGACGGGCCCGCCTGCTCCTGGCCTTCGTGACGGTTCTTGCCGCGGGGTGCGCCGCATCCCGCGCCGCGTACGCCCCGGGCGGGGACATGCCGTACCCGTTGAAGGAGCCGCCGAAGGCGGAGCAGATCGTTCAC
>JBLNFH010000179.1:0-4153 GCA_050263475.1 Deltaproteobacteria bacterium | reverse complement strand
GTTCCTGGCCGACCGCTACGGAAGGGTCATCCACCTGGGCGAACGAGAGTGCTCCATCCAGCGGCACCATCAGAAACTCGTGGAGGAGGCCCCGAGCTCGCTCCTTGCGCCGGAGGTCCGCCGGAAAATGGGCGAGATCGTCGTCCGGGCGATGAAGGACATCGGGTACGAGACGGCGGGGACGCTCGAATTCCTGGTCGACAAGGCGGGGAAGTTCTACGCCCTCGAGGTGAACACCCGGATCCAGGTGGAGCATACGGTCACCGAGATGATCAGCGGGTTCGACATCATCCGGAAAATGTACAAGATCGCAGCGGGGGAGAGGCTGTCGCTCTCCCAGGAGGACGTCTTCCTGCGCGGCCACGCCATCCAGTGCCGGATCAACGCGGAGGACCCCAAGAACGGGTTCGCGCCCTCCTTCGGGCGGATCTCCTTCCTGAGGCAGATCAGCGGGCCCTTCATCCGGACGGAATCGGGCATCTACCAGGGGTGGCAGGTCCCGCCGTTCTACGACTCGCTACTGGCCAAGATCTGCTCGGTGGGAAAAGACCGCAACACCGCCATCGAGCGGATGCGCCGGGCGCTTCGGGAATACGAGATCTGGGGAGTCAAGACCACGATCCCCCTGCTGCGCAGGATCATGGACCACCCGGCTTTCGTCAAGGGGGAGATCCACACGGGATTCATCGAGGAGAACATCGCCGGCCTCATCGAGTACGCCGAGGCGGAGGAAGAGATCTTCAAGATCGCCCGGTTCGTCGCGGAAGTCTCCGCCTTCGGGCGCAACGTCCACGGCGCATGACGGACAAGGGGTTTCCCGGGGGGGGAATGCGGATCGGCCTCGCGAAGAAGGGGGCGAAGAAGTTCCTCAAGGGCCTGCGTGAGAGCAAGGAGATCCTGTACACGAACACGGGCCCGCGGGACACCGGCCAGAGCGACTACAAGAACCGGTTCACCCTGTCCGACATGTCCCGGCTGGTCCCTCTCTACAACGAGACCGGCTACTTCTCCGTGGAAGTCCACGGCGGCGCGCGCTTCCACCAGGACCTGCTGAACAACAAGATCAACCCGTTCGAAGAGGCTCGGATGTGGGCCGAGCGGATGCCCGACGTCCTCACCCAGACGCTCATCCGGTCCACCAACGTCTGGGGATACCGGATGTACCCCCGCAACGTCGTCCGGCACGCGGTGCGCGCGTTCCTGCCCGCGATCGACGTGTGGCGGTGTTTCGACTTCCTGAACTACATCCCGAACATGGCGCCGATCGCGGAGGAGGTCCTCTCCGGCGGAAAGATCTTCGAGCCGGCGATCTCCTTCACGGAGTCGCCCGAATGCTCCGACCCCTACTACCTGCGCGTGGTCAAGGAGATCGTGGAGATGTGCGGCGGGACCGCCGGCATCATCCTCTGCATCAAGGACATGGCGGGGGTGGGCAGCCCGGCGCGCATCCGCCGGCTGATCGAGGCCGTCCTGCAGAAATATCCCGACCTCGTGGTCCAGTACCACCGGCACGCGACGGACGGGCTGGCGATCCCGGCGATGGCCGCGGCGGCGGGGGCCGGCGCGAGGCTCTTCGACGTCACCGACGACGCCTTTTCGCGGTTCTACGGGCACGTGCCCGTCCGGCCGCTGACGCGGTACCTGCGGGAGCTGGGCTTTCCCGTCCGGCTGGACATGTCCCGCGCGAGCGAAGCCTCGGACGCCGTCCGCGGGTTCATCCGCCACTACGAGAAGTTCGAGTCGCAGTACAAGGGGTTCTCCCACGACGTCACGGAACACCGGATGCCCGGCGGGGCGTTCCCCTCCTCCTTCGAGCAGGCGGAAAAGGGAGGCTTCCTGGAGCTGATGCCCGACATCCTCAAGGGAATGGCGTACGGCAACCGCATCATCAAGTACTTCGACGTTACGCCGGGATCGCAGATTACCTGGACCACGTGGGCGGGGATCCTTCAGCGGCTGCACAAGGAGGGCGGAAGCCATAACGTGCGAAGGCTGTTCCTGATCCTGGACCGGTACTTCCAGTCGGGGGAGCGGCTGGAAGCGCTGTCGCAGGCCGACGAGCACCTGCTCCTGCGGCTCTACTCGGGGGCGACCGACGACCTGAAGAACCTGCTCCTGGGGAGATACGGGCCCCTCCCGTTCGGATGGCCGAAGGACTGGGTCTACCGCAGCGCCTTCGGCGAAGGCTGGGAGGAGAGGGTGAAAAACGAGCGGATCGAATCCTCTCCCCTCGCCCGGCTCCCCGACGAGGACCTGGAGAAATCCCGGAAAGCCATGGAGGAGGAACTGGGCCGGCCGGCGTCGGACGAGGAGTTCATCCTGTATCTCATGCATCCCAAGGCGGCGGTCGACTACCTCAAGTTCCGAAAGGATTACGGGGACACCACGGCGTTGCCGACCTCGGTCTGGTTCCGGGGGCTTCGACGGCCGGGCGATTCCGTGTCGATCCCGCTGGACGGCAAGCCCCACGAGATCAAGCTCGTCTCCATCGGCGAGGGCGTGGGAGGGGTCAAGCAGGTCGTCCTCTCCGTCGACAACATCATGCACGTCTTTCCCGTCGAGCTCCCGGAGGCGGCTCTTGCGCGGAAGGCGGTCCGGAAGGCGAACCCCGCCGTCAAGGGGGAGGTCGGCGCGCCAGTGACCGGAACGGTCTGGCGGATCGGCAGCAAGGACCGGCTGCTGAAGTCGGGAGATCGCGTGAAGCGGGGCGAAGAGGTGATGAACATCGAGGTGATGAAAACGGAGAACGCCGTGAAGTCCCCGATTCCCGGTGTGATCCGGGAGATCTGCGTCAAGGCCAACGAGGGGGTCGAGGAAGGCCAGCTGTTGGCGATCATCGGCCCGGCCGGTGAGTAAGGGAGCGGGAATGACGGCCGGCAGAGCGGACATACGCGGCAAGACGATCGGGATCATCGGAGGCGGGCCCGGCGGCTCGGCGACCGCCATCCGGCTCATGCGGCTCTCCCGCGACCGGAACCTGGGTCTCCGCGTGGTCCTGTTCGAGGGGAAGGATTTCGAGCGCCACTACAACCAGTGCGTCGGCGTGCTTTCCCCCCCCAGCGAGGAGATCCTTCGCGGCGGTCTGGGAGTGGAGCTTCCCTACGAGATCTTCAAACGGCAGATCTACGGCTATCGCCTCCACGCCGGGGGGAAGGAGATCCTCCTCGTCGGGCCCCATCGCTCCGGGGCGACGTACGCCGTGCGCAGGGTGATGTTCGACCGGTTCCTCCTGTCCTGCGCGGAACGGGAAGGCGTGGAGGTGTACCGCAACCGGGTGACGGGGATCGATTTCCCGAAGGGGGAGCGGAAGCAGGTTTTCCTGTACACCGAAGGGGGGAGCCTGAAGGCGGACGCGGTGGTCGGGGCATTCGGGCTCGACGACGGCATGATCGATATCTTCGAGGCCGCAACGGGAGGGAAATACCGCCGCCCGGCCCGGTTCATCCAGACCTACGTCACCAAGATCCACGCGGATGTTTCCTTCATCGAGAGGAAGCTCGGGAGCATCATCTACGCCTACCTGTTCCCCCCCGGCATCCCCAACCTGGAGTTCGGGGCCATCACGCCGAAGGGGGACCACATCATCGTCAACGTGGCGGGGGCCGATGCCACCCTCGAGGACATGTTCGCCTTCCTGTCCACGGACGTTGTCCGGGAACACCTTCCCCCCGTTTCCATCGACGAGCAGGAGATCTACCGCGGGAAGTTTCCCGGTGCGCCCGCCCGGGGAGCGGTCGGGGAGGGATACCTCACGGTAGGGGACGCCACGGGGTGGCTGCGCCCCTTCAAGGGCAAGGGGATCAACATGGCGATCGAGACGGGGATCCTGGCGGCGGGGGTGATGGTGACACGCGGGCTGTCGGCCGCATCCTTCCGGAGGTACGAGGAGGTGACGCGGCCGCTGCGGGAGGACTACGCGTACGGAACGTGGATGCGGAACCTGTGCAAGGTGGGGGACATCATGGGGATGCTGGGGACGGTCCTCTCGATGGCCAAGGTGGACCAGGGGATCCACGACGCCCTCTTCAACGCGGTGTCCGGCCACGACTCCTTCAAGAATATCTTCCGGCGGTACGCCCGTCCTTCCGTCCTTGCCGGGGTGATCCGGAATTATGCGATCGACCGCAGGAGGAGCACATGAACATCACGGTGC
>JBLNFH010000178.1:0-6433 GCA_050263475.1 Deltaproteobacteria bacterium | reverse complement strand
CCCTTCCGCCTTTGTGGGGGTGGAGAGGTCTCCCTGCGCGGATCGGCGCAAGGATTCCACGAGCCTGCCGACTCCACGGCGGACCCTGATGGTCAGGAGGAGCAGCAGGACGAGGCTCGCGGCCAGCACGCCGGCGGTCAGGATCGCCACATGCCAGATCAATAGGTCGCGGAGGATCGAGTAGGGCGTCAGGAAGTGATAGTGCGCCTGGAGGGATGCGATCCGCAGGGTCGACTTGGCGCACCGGTAAAACGACCATCCGAACAGGGCGCCTCCGGCGAACACGGCCATTGAGAAGCGGATCGCCACCCCGCACTGGAACCGCGGGTTCACCAGTATGGTTCTCCTGGGGATATGGGAGGACGGCGGAGTGCTCATGGCACCTTGTGACAGGCGCCGCACATCGCCTCGAACCCTTCCCCCGAGGGATCGGTACGGCGCAGGAAGAACGTCTTGTAATAGGGACCCGGCCCCCCGTCGGCGCCGATCGGCGTTTGCCCGGCGAATGCCCGTGCATCGGACACGTACGGGCCGTGGGCGGAGTGGCACGTAAGACAAATGAGGTGCTCCCCTTCACCCATCCGAAACTCCGGCGGGATTTTCGCCTCCCGCGCCCTTGCATCGGGGTGGACCTTGACCGGATGGGTCCTCCCCCGCTCTTCGTAGATGTGGCACTCCAGGCAAAATTCGACGGAAGAGATCAAAAAACGGGCGGGATCCAGTTTCGATGCCGTATAGACGTGGCATTTCGGGCACTGGGCGGGTTGCTGGAAATATCCGTGCGGGTTGGCGGGAGGGGTCGATGCCGCCGAAACCACCGCGTGGAAAAGCAGGGGAAGCGCCGCAAGAAACAAAATCCACGGGAAGGAACGTCTTGCCGGCACCATCCTCAAGGTTGCACCACCCCCCGGGAGATAAATCTCCCCCGCCCCATATTATAATCATTCCGGCAACTTCTGGGCATGATTCTCCATCGGGGGGAGGAGAAACAACGGGGGGCCGGTCATCGGCCCCCTTTGCAGGTAATGGGTTGACGGGTAACGAATCCCTCGCCTTCTTTATCGGAAGGCCCCCCCCCGGACTTTAGAAAGTGTCCCGGCCTTAAAAGAACTCCTCTTCCTCCGACAGGGACATGGGGTAATGCAGGACCACGAGGTTGTGCAGGCGGCCCCGCTGATCGTTGACGTAGTTCCGGTACACGACCGTTCGCTCGAACCCCAGCTTCTCGAAGGCCCGGATGGCGGCCTGCTGCTCCTCGATCACCTCCGCCAGAAGGTAGTGCAGGGACGCCTTCTCCCCCAAATGGCGCAACTCCCGGATCATGGCGGTCCCCAGTCCGCGGTGCCGGAAATCGGAGGCGATGAGGATCCGGATCGTCCCCACCCGCTGCTTCCAGCCCGTCTTGTTGCGGTGCAGCGTCGCGTCCCCCACCACGCGCCCCTCGGAGAACGCCAGGATCGGAAGGACCGTGTCGTAGTCGAGCGCCCTCGCCCAACGGTCCACCTCGTCCCGGCGATCGATGTCCTCCCTGAAGTACATCTTGTCGACGGGGGGAATCTGGCGGAAAAATTCCCAGAGCGGGTCCACGTCCTCCGGGGTCATCGGCCGGAAGATGACGAGGCCGCCGTCCTTCAGGGTTATCTCCTTGGGATATCGGTCCAGGGGAATCATCTCCATCCTCCTCGGGTCTTCGCTCGTTTACCATTCGTCCCGGAACGGCACTTCCACGACGTCGTACCACTCCGCGAAATCCATGGGGGTGTGGGGGGGGAGCCCCTTTTCATGCAGGAGGTCGTCGATCACCCGGTGCATGTAGGACAGGGCGTGGTCCATGAACCGGAGAGTGTCCCGCGTGTCTAACCGCGGGTCTCCCAACAGGTAGGCCTCGTGGGCCTTCGCCAGATCGTGCCGCGCCGCGGGGAGGTCCGTGTCCCCCAAGGCGCGCCCGATCGCGCTCAGATGCCTTCCGATCTGGTTGTAGGCCCGAAGGATGTCCGGGGGGCCGGCGTCCATCTTCCTCCATTTGCCGAAGTAGATCTGGTCATGGCCGGCCCGGAGCTCGGCGTACGCCAACCCCTCGTAGGGGCACGCCCTCTTCCCCGCAGCGTTTTTCGGGGAATGATACGTCAGCTCCGCGCCGCAGGTGGGACAGGTCATGCGGGACAGGGGCATGGGGAAATTATATCCCACCCGTCGTCCAAAAATGTATAAAGGGGGGACGACCTTGAGCCCGAAGGAGGAACCGGGGATGAATGCCGTCGCCGTCGAGCGGCAGGGAGCTGTGGCGACCCTGCGGATGAGCCGTCCGGAACGGATGAACGTATTCGATTTCGAGATGGGCGAGGCGCTTCTCACCGCCCTGGGGCCGCTGGCGCACGATCCGGCCGTGCGGTGCATCGTCTTTACCGGCGCGGAGAAGGTGTTCTCGGCGGGCGGCGACGTGGGAATGATGGAAAGACTGAAGGATCAGGCTCCCCACACGTTCTACGACCTGACCGTCCGGTTGCATGCCTTCGTTTCCTCCCTGCGCCGCTGTCCCAAACCGGTCCTTTCGGCGGTGAACGGCGTCGCGGCCGGGGCCGGCATCTCCCTGGCGCTGGCGGGCGATCTCGTCGTGGCCGCCGAGTCGGCGCGCTTCGCGCTGGCCTACCAGAACATCGGGCTGTCCCCCGACGGGGGGGCGACCTTCTTCCTGGCACGGGCCGTGGGGACGCACCGCGCGATGGAACTGACCCTGACAGGCAGGACGCTATCCGCGGCCGAGGCCGCCTCGTGGGGGCTGGTCCAGCGGGTTTTCCCCGATGCTTCCTTCGCCTCCGAAACGGAGGCGCTGGCGGCGAAAATCGCGGGCGGCCCGACGCTCGCGTTCGGAAAGACCAAGGAGCTTTACAACCGGGCGGTCCTTCAGCCGCTCGAGGCGCAGCTCGAGGAGGAGCGCCAGGGGATCGTGGAATCCTCCCGGACCGGCGATTTCCTCGAGGGGATTCGGGCGTTCCTGGCCAAGGAGAAGGCGATCTTCCGGGGGGAATAGCTTCGTGGAGAAAAGGTGCGGATCCCCGTCAGTCCGCCTTTCTCCCGACCAGGACGACTTCCTCCCCGGCTTCTTCATCGGTCCGGCTCCGGTAGACCTCGTAGTACGTGAGAATCGAGTGAACCAGCGGATCGAGGAACCGCGGCCGGCGGCCCGGGACCGAATCCCTGAGCTTCAGGCTTTCCCGGATCATGCCGTCCGCGTCCCCAGGGGTGCACCAGACTTCGGGATGGGGGAAACCAGCCTGAACTGCGCACCTCTTGAGGGCTCCCGGGGAAAACAGGTGCAGGTGGCGAGGGGGTTCCAGTCCCCGCCAGTTCTCCCCGAACCACCGGTGGCCGATCCCGTTGACATTCGGCGTCACGAGGACGAGCCGCCCGCCGGGCTTCAAGATCCTGAGGGATTCGCGAACCAGCGCGACCGGTTCATGCACGTGTTCGATCACGTGCTTCATCGTGACGGCGTCGAAACTCTCCCCGGGGAACCTGAGGTCCTCCAGGCGGCCGAGGTACACGGTGAGTCCGTGCCGGGTCCGCGCGTTTTCGACGGCTTCGGGGTCGGTGTCCACCCCTGTCCCCGACCAGCCGGAACTGCACATCCGCGCGAGGGCGTCGCCGTTTCCGCACCCGACATCGAGCAGCGTGCCTCTCGGGACGGGATCGCCCAGGAACATCCGCGCCGCTTCTTTCTGGTACTCCCGTTCCCGCCTTCTCAGGCCCGTCGAATGGGTAAAAATCTTCAGGAAGGGCTTGTGGAGTTTCGCCAGAGCGAGAGCCGGGAGTCCGGCAGGGGAATTCCGAACGGGATCCCCGCGGTGCGTGTAGTATACCCGGTAGGCCTTCCCGATCTCTTCCTCGGCAGGCATCGGATCGAGCCACACGAGCCCGCAGGCCGGGTCGGTGCAGCGGCTGAGGTCCCAGGAGCCCGGAGCCCCGAAGAGCCGGTCACGAAGTCCCTTGTAGAGGGACGCCCCCGCCGACCCGCATAGGAGGCAGGTAGGCGTCGAAACGGCCGCGATGGAAACCGAATCCTCCACATCCCCTCCGATAGTCCGCCGTCCCTCGCCATGCCGTAAGATCGTTTCAATCTATCACGCGGGAATCCGGCGCGTTAAACCGCCTCCCGGTGACACCCGGCGGATAATCCGTTAGCATGGAGTTTCATGCACCGGACCCGACCGCTTGTCTCCGTCGTAACTCCCACCTACAACGGCGAAACGTACATCGCCGAGACCATCCGGTCCGTTCTCGGCCAGGAATTTTCGGACTTCGAGTACCTCATCGTCGACGATGCATCCACGGACGGCACGGAAACGATCCTCCGCTCCTTCGCCTCGCAAGACCCGCGGATCCGCTGCCTCCGCATGGAGAAGAACAGCGGCCAGCCTGCCATTCCGAGAAATTTCGCGGTCCGCAGCGCGCGGGGGAAATACATCGCGCTGGTCGACCACGACGATCTCTGGCTGCCGGAAAAACTCACCCTTCAGGTCGGCTACATGGAATCCCATCCTTCCGTGGCGGTCACCCACGGGAACGCCTACAATCTCCGCGACAATACGGAAAAAGGACTCACCGCCTACTGGAAGAAACCGCCCCACGGCGAGAATCAGTTCCTCTACCGGAAGCTTCTCCGGGGATGCTGCGTGATCTCCTCCACCGCCGTCGCGAGGAAGGACTGCGTGATGGAGGCCGGCCTGTTCCCGGAGGCGGAGGGAAAGAGATTCGTCCCGGATGACTGGCTCCTCTGGATAAAGATCTCCCGGAAGCATCCCTTCACCTACCTGGACCGCTTCCTGGCGCATTACCGGATCCATTCGGCCAACCTGACGGCATCCAGAAGATTCATGGCCGAAAGCGATCTTTTCCTTTTCGAGAATTACTGGGAGGAGATGGGACTCTCCCCCCTGTCGCGCCGGCTCGCCTTGTCGGAGAGAAGCTACCGTCTCGCGAAGATCCTGTATTTCGACGACCACGTATTCCCCTCGAAGGAACTGTGGAAGGCCTTCCGCCTCAATCCCTTCAATCCCAGGATCTACGGTTTCCTTGCGCGCATCGGCTTCCGGAAACGCGATCGACGGGAGGGAAGAGGCGGCTGACACGGTGCGGCCTCCCCCCCCGGCTGCCGGGAGGCGCGGGAGGGGTTCCCACCCGTCAGGGCAGGGCGGAGAGCAGGAGGCGGCGAAGCTCCGCCGCCACCTCCCCGGGGGCAAGCTCCAACAGGCAGCGGCTCGTCGAATCCGGGCGGTGGTCGCACCCCATCCGGTCGCAGGACGCGCACTCCCAGTCCTTCTGCACGATGGCGATGTTTCCCTTCCGCTGGGTCCCTCCGCCTTTCCCGTAGGGCGTGGAGGGCGGATGCCCGTTCGGCCACGGCCCCCATCGCCAGGCGGGAGTGGGGCCGAAGATCGCCACCGTCGGGTGACCGACCGCCGCCGCCATATGCGTAACGACGGTGTCGACGCCGACGTACGCCTTCGACCGGGAGATCAGCGCGGCCAGCTGCGGCAGGGACAGCTCACGGGAAAGAAACCGATCCTCCCCGATCCCGGCGTCCCGGATCTCCGCCCGGATCCTTGCCTCGAACCCTCCCGGCGCAATGGTGAACAGCGCCCTCGCACCCATCTCCTCCTCGATGCTGCGGCACAGGCCGGCCCAATGCGCCGAGGGCCACTTCTTGTATTCCCACCGCGTGTAGGGATGGAGGAGGACGAAGTCCCCCGCGCCGGCCGCTTCCCTCGCCTCGGCGGCGTCCTCTTCATTGAAATGAACGGACACCTCGGGAACCGGGGGGACGCGGAGAAACCGGAGCTGCCCGAGCAGCAGCTCCACGACGTGCTTTCCGGGGTCAACCGTCGAGCAATGCGTGAGGAAGCGCCGCTTCCACCACTCCTTGGGGCGCGGTTCCGCGAAGCCGATCGACATTTTGCCGCTACCGACCAGCTGGAACGCCGTCCGGTCGGAGGCGTTGACGCCGATGGACACGTCGTACTTCTTCCAACGGTCAAGGAGATCTCCCGGGCGGCGGCTTCCCGCCCGGACCGTGTGCACGGCCCGCACGTCGGGGTTCCCCGCGAGGATCCCTTCCGTCCCCTCGAAGACCAGGTAATCGATCGCCGCCTCGGGAAATGCGACCCGGATCGATCGGGCAAGCGGCGTCGACAGGAGCACATCCCCGATGTACCGA
This sequence comes from Deltaproteobacteria bacterium, assembly GCA_050263475.1. Lineage (GTDB taxonomy): Bacteria > Desulfobacterota > Deferrimicrobia > Deferrimicrobiales > Deferrimicrobiaceae > FEB-35. The sequence continues at coordinate 219 of JBLNFH010000178.1, read as the reverse complement.
AGGGAAACGATGAGAAACGTCTTCGGGAGTTTCATCCCTTGTACCCGTGACGCAGCAGAAACGGGTAGAAGCCGGGTTTCAGCCACCGGCTGCGGTAAGGGGGAAGGGGGGACTGGAATGCCGCGATCCTCCTTTCCATCACGCGGGGGTGGGTTCCCCTGAACCGCTTCATCACCGTCGTGTCCAGGTTGAATTCGCCGCCGGCCTCCCCCCCCTGCT
>JBLNFH010000177.1:0-6400 GCA_050263475.1 Deltaproteobacteria bacterium | reverse complement strand
GGCGCTGCCCCTGGCGGGGCCGGCGTTCCGGGACGACCCGCGTGCCGGGCGCCTGTTCCTGGAGATCCTCTCGGACCCTCACGGGATGCGGGACACCCTGCTCGCCATGAACGAGTGCCGCTTCCTGGGGCGCTACATCCCGGAGTTCGCCCCGCTCTACAGCAAGGTGCAGCGGGACGTCTACCACGTCTACACCGTGGACATCCATTCCATCCGCGCCGCGAGCATCCTCGCCGGGCTGGAAAACGCCTCGACGCGCACGAAGGACGAGGAGGAGTTCCTCCAGATCTACCGGTCCGTCCCCCGCAAGGACCTGCTGAACCTGGCCATCCTGCTCCATGACATCGGGAAGGGAAAGGGGCACGGCCATTCGCAGATCGGGGCGGAGCTCGTCGGCAGGATCGGCCCCCGGATGGGCCTTTCCGAGGCGGAGGTCTCCGACCTGGTCTTCCTCGTGGAGAACCACCTCCTGATGGCGCACACCTCCCAGCGGCGGGACCTGCACGACATCGAGCTCATCCTGTCGTTCGCGGAGGCCGTGGGGAGCCTGTCCCGCCTGGACCGGCTCTACCTGCTCACCTACGCCGACCTGCGCGCGGTGGGGCCGGACGTGTGGACGCAGTGGAAGGCGATGCTGCTGGCGGAGCTCTACGACAAGACGAAGAACATCCTGGAGACCGGCAAGCTCAAGCGGGTGTACGAGGAGGCGCCCCTGGAGCGCCGGCAGCAGGTGCGGGAGTGGCTGTCGGCTTTTCCCGGACCCGACGTCGACCGGTATCTCTCCCGGTTCGACGACCGCTACTTCCTGGGAACGCCGGACGGGCGGTTCTCCGACCACCTGCGCATTCTCTCCGGGTTCGACGGGACGCACCCCTCGGTGGAGGCGATCCACTATCCGGATCCCGGCGCCACCGAGCTGATCATCGTCTGGAACGACCAGCGGGGCCTCTTCGCCAAGATCGCCGGTACGCTGTCGGCGAACGGGATCAACATCCTCAACGCCACGATCTCCACCTCGGTCGACGGCGTCGCGCTCGATACGTTCTACGTCAACTACCTGGGGAAGAGCCTGAAAGGGGCCGACAAGAAGGAGCGGGTGATCCAGGACCTCTCCGCCGTCCTGCGGGGGGAGACGACCGTGGAGCAGCTGCTGGCCGAGCGCAAGGTCGCGCGCTTCGTGCGGGAGAAAGTCTCCCGGTACCGCCCGACCCGGGTGGTCTTCGACAACTCGGTCTCCTCGCGCTACACTGTCGTCGACATCTTTACCTACGACCGCATCGGCCTCCTCTACGACATCACCCGCACCCTGGCCTCGATGGGGATCGACATCGCCCTCTCGAAGATCTCGACGAAGGCCGACCAGGTTGCGGACGTCTTCTACCTGACGGACCGGGGGCTCGGCAAGATCACGGACGGGGGCCGCCTGGAGGAAATCCGCGCCGCGCTCCTCGAAGCGATCGGGGAGTGACCGGAAGTGAAGGCGGGAATCCTCTCCGACTCCCACGACAACCGGGACAGCGCCGCCGACATTCTCGCCGTCTTCCTGCGTGAGGGCGTGGAGAGGGTCTTCCACCTGGGGGACGTCTGCTCGCCGCCGGTCCTGGAGCCGTTCCGCGCCAGCGGGCTGCCGATCGTGGGGGTATTCGGAAACAACGATTCCGACCGGCAGGGGCTGCAGGAGGTCTCCGGGAACGGTTTTCGCCGGGGGCCTTTCGCCTTCGAACTGGCGGGCAGAAAGATCCTCATGTCCCACTCCTTCGACGAAATGCAGGTGGAAATCGGGGAGAGGGGGAAGTTCGACCTCGTTCTCTTCGGGCACACCCACCGGCCGCTGACGATGCACGTCGGGAAGGTTACGGTTCTCAACCCCGGGGAGGCGTGCGGGTTCACGTCCGGCAGGCCCACCTGCGCGGTGATCGACCTGGAAACGATGGCCTTCCGCATCCTGGATGCCGTCGCGGACGGCGGCAGGGGGGACTTCCGGGCCCCCGGCGCGACCGGCCGCAGGTAATGGGCGCAGGGAAGGGCAGGGACCTCGACGCCCTTCTGGATGCGTTCCTCGTGGACTTGAGGACCGGCCGGCGGCTTTCCCGAAACACCCTCGAGGCGTACGCCTTCGACCTGCGCCGGTTCTCGGCGTTCCTGCATGCCGCATCCATCCCCCTGCCGGAATTCCGGCGGACTCATTTCCTCCAATTCCTCGTTTCGCTTCAAGGGCTTTCCGCGCGCAGCGTCGCGCGCCACGTATCCTCCGTGCGGTCGTTCTTCAAGTTCCTGGTGCGCGAGGGTGTCCTTCCGTCGAGCCCCATCTCCGAGGTGCGGGCCCCCTCGATCGGCCGCCCCCTTCCGAAATACCTGACCGTCACCGAGGTGGAGAAGCTCCTGGCCGCGCCGGACCGGGTCACGCCGGAGGGGATGCGTGACCGGGCGATGCTCATGCTCATGTACGCGGCCGGCCTGCGCGCCTCGGAGGTGGTCTCCCTCCGGATGGAGAACGTGAACGCCAACGCCGGTTTCCTGCGGGTGCTCGGCAAGGGAGGGAAAGAGCGCGTCGTTCCGGTTGCGGAGGCAGCGCTCTCCGCGCTTGGGGAATACCTTAAACAGGGGAGGCCCAGGTTCCTGAAAAACAGGAATACCAGCTCGCTGTTTCTGAGCCGGCTGGGCCGGCCGGTCACCCGGCAGACCCTGTGGCTCCGGATCGGCCGGTGGGCGCGGGAGGCGGGCATCCGGATCCGGATTTCGCCGCACACCCTGCGCCACTCCTTTGCGGGGCACCTCCTGGCGGGAGGGGCGGACCTGCGGGCCGTTCAGACCATGCTGGGGCACGCCGACATCGCGACGACCCAGATCTATACGCACGTGACCCCGGAGCGGCTCCGGGAGATCCACCGGAAACACCACCCGAGGGGGTAGCCGGCCCCCGGCTCCCGTTTGAAAAAAAAACGAGATTCTTTATTGCGATTCGGTTCGGACGGCGCTATAAAGGTATGCGAACCTCCGTGTATGCAGAATACAATCAACGTCCCGGGAAGAAAAATCCATAGAGAAGGGGTAGTGTCATGGGATTTCTGACAAGCAGTGTCGGACGGAAGGTGCTGATGGCGGGAAGCGGCTTCTTCCTGCTCTTCTTCGTCACCGTGCACCTTCTGGGGAATTCCACCATCTTCATCGGCCCGACCGCGCTCAACGCCTACGCCGAGAAGCTGCACAGCCTGGGCCCGCTGGTCTGGATCTTCCGCGCCTTCATGTTCCTGATGCTCGTGTTCCACGTCTGGCTCGGCATCACCCTGACCCTGGAAAACAGCGCGGCGAACCCGGCGAAATACGCCGTCGCCAAGAAGCTCAAGGCCACCTTTTCCAGCGAGACGATGATCTGGACGGGCGTCCTGCTCCTCGCCTTCATCGTCTACCACCTCCTGCAGTTCACGGTCCGCATCACGCCGGACATCCTGGCGGAGGTGCGCAACACCATCCCGGGAGATGTGTACAAGATGGTGGTCAACAGTTTCGGGAGCACCCCGATCTCCCTGATCTACGTGGCCGCCATGGTGACATTGTTCCTTCACCTGAGCCACGGGATCCAGAGCATCTTCCAGACCGTGGGGTGCAGCAACGACCGGACGCTTCCGAAGGTAACGGCGCTCGGCAAGCTGATCAGCTTCGTCTTCCTGGTGGGGTACAGCGCCATCCCGGTGCTCATCCTCGCAAAAATTTTGAAGTAATAGGGGGTTCCCGGTGATACTCGATGGCAAATGTCCGACAGGACCGATCGAAAAGACGTGGGACAAATACCGCTTCGACATGAAGCTGGTGAACCCGTCGAACAAGCGCAAGTACAAGATCCTGGTGGTCGGGACCGGCCTGGCGGGCGCGTCCGCGGCGGCCACCCTGGGGGAGCTGGGGTACAACGTGGAATCGTTCTGCTACCAGGACAGCCCCCGCCGCGCCCACAGCATCGCCGCACAGGGCGGGATCAACGCCGCCAAGAACTACCCGAACGACGGCGACAGCATCCTGCGGCTGTACTATGACACCATCAAGGGAGGCGACTTCCGCTCCCGCGAGGCGGACGTGTGGCGCCTCGCCCAGGTGAGCAACGAGATCATCGACCAGTGCGTGGCCCAGGGCGTTCCCTTCGCCCGGGACTACGCGGGCTACCTGGACAACCGCTCCTTCGGAGGGGCCCAGGTGTCCCGCACCTTCTACGCGCGCGGGCAGACGGGCCAACAGCTCCTCCTGGGCGCCTACTCGGCCCTGGCCCGCCAGATCAAGCTGGGATCGGTGAAGATGTTCCCCCGGACGGAGATGCTCGACCTGGTCCTGGTCGACGGGGAGGCGAAGGGGATCACGATCCGCAACCTCGTCAACGGCGAGATCCGGACCCACGTGGGGGACGCCGTCCTGCTGTGCACGGGCGGCTACGCGAACGTGTTCAACCTCTCCACGAACGCGCGGGGATGCAGCGTCACCGCGATCTGGAAGGCCTACCGGAAAGGGGCGTTCTTCGCCAACCCCTGCTACACGCAGATCCATCCCACCTGCATCCCCCAGGCGGGCGACTACCAGTCGAAGCTGACGCTCATGTCCGAGTCGCTCCGGAACGACGGCCGGATCTGGGTGCCCAAGAACCGGAGCGACAAACGGGGCGCCAACGAGATTCCCGAGGAGGACCGGGACTACTACCTCGAGCGGAAGTACCCGAGCTTCGGCAACCTCGCCCCGCGGGACATCTCGTCACGGGCCGCGAAGGAAGCGTGCGACGACGGCCGGGGCGTCGGGCCCGGCGGGAGGGGCGTCTATCTCGATTTCCGCGATTCGATCAAGCGCCTCGGAGAAAACGTGATCCGGGAACGGTACGGCAACCTCTTCGAGATGTACGAGCGGATCACCGGGGAAAACGGCTACAAGGTGCCGATGCGGATCTACCCCGCCTCCCACTACGCGATGGGCGGCCTCTGGGTCGACTATAACCTGATGAGCAACATCCCGGGCCTCTTCGTGCTGGGCGAGGCGAACTTCTCCGTCCACGGCGCGAACCGGCTCGGCGCCAGCGCCCTCATGCAGGGCCTTGCGGACGGCTACTTCGTCATCCCCTACACGATTTCCCCGTACCTGGCGAAGACCAAGCCGGGCAAGGTGACCGCGGACCACGCCGAATGCAAAAAATCGGTCGAGGATGTGAAGGGGTATTCCAAGAAGCTCCTCTCGGTCAACGGGAAGGAGACCCCCGCCGACTTCATGCGGAAGCTGGGGAACATTACCTGGAACCTCGTGGGGATGGGGCGGAGCAGGGAAAGCCTCTCCGAGGCCATCGCGAAGATCCCGGGGATCCGCGAGGAGTTCTGGAAGAACCTCCGGGTCAGCGGGAGCGCCAACGAGGTCAACCAGCAACTGGAGAACGCCGGGCGGACGATCGACTTCATCGAGTTCGCCGAGCTTCTCTGCCGCGATGCCCTGGCCCGCGACGAATCGTGCGGCGCGCATTTCCGGGTCGAGCACCAGTACGAGGACGGGGAAGCCAAGCGGGACGATGCGAACTTCATGCACGTGGCGGCCTGGGAGTACAAGGGCGAGGGCGCCGAGCCGGAGCGCCACGTGGAGCCGCTTGAGTTCAACCTCATCAAACCAGCGGTAAGGAGCTACAAATAATGAGCGGACAGAGCGAACACAAAACGATGACTCTCAAGCTGATCGTCTGGCGGCAGGCCGGCCCCGACAAGCCCGGGCGGTTCGAGACCTACACCGCCAAAAACATCACGACGCACCACTCCTTCCTCGAGATGCTCGACGTGGTGAACGAGGACCTCATCAAGGAAGGGAAGGAGCCGATCGTCTTCGACCACGACTGCCGGGAGGGGATCTGCGGGGTCTGCTCCCAGGTCATCAACGGCGTCCCCCACGGCGGGCAGGAGCGGACCACCGTCTGCCAGCTCCACATGCGCCTGTTCAAGGACGGCGACACGATCTACATCGAGCCGTGGCGCGCAAGGGCCTTCCCCATCCTCAAGGACCTGATGGTGGACCGGGGCGCCCTCGACAAGGTCATCCAGGCGGGGGGGTACGTTTCCGTCCACACCGGCGGGGCTCCCGACGGCAACTCGACCCCCATTCCCAAGCCCGACGCCGAATACTCGATGGACGCCGCCGAGTGCATCGGCTGCGGGGCCTGCGTCGCGGGCTGCCCGAACGGCGCCGCGATGCTGTTCGCGGGGGCCAAGGTCTCCCAGCTCGCGGCCCTGCCCCAGGGGCAGGTGGAGGCGGCCGAGCGGGTCGCCGCCATGCTCAAGGCGATGCAGGAGTGCGGGTTCGGCAACTGCACGAACCACTACGAGTGCCAGGGGGTGTGCCCCAAGGGGATCAACGTGAAGTTCATCGCCCGGCTCAACCGGGAGTACCTCAA
>JBLNFH010000176.1:0-3164 GCA_050263475.1 Deltaproteobacteria bacterium | reverse complement strand
CATCCCTGAAACGGTGAAATTCTCGCCGAACTGTCCGTAGGCGAAGTCCGTGCGCCCCAGTTCGCGGCTCCAGTACCCGTAATGTTCGTACGGATACGCGTAGACGGCCTTGTTGATCCCTCCGTGGACGGTGCGGTCGGCCTGCCGGTCCCCTTCGAGGTTCAGCATCCGCAGCATCACCCTTCCTTCCACGGGTTCCTTGAAGATCCCCGTGCTCACCGTTTGACCTCGGTAGGGCACTTCCTTCGGCAGCGATACGTTCACGGAGAGCAGTCTCATGAGAGTGAGATTCATCGGGGAAGCCGGGTGTTTCGGTGGAAATACAGGCATACCGATGGACCGGTTTTACGAGTACATTGGAAGAAGGAGGAGCGTGACGAAGGATGTTCTGCCCGGAATGCAAGATGGAGTACGTCGAGGGGGTGTTCCTGTGCCCCGACTGCCGGGTGCCGCTCGTGGCGGAGCTGCCGCCCGCCCCGACGACCGAATACGTGGAGCACGTCACGGTCTTCACAACCGGGAACTCCGTGATCCTGGCGATGGCCAAATCGGTGCTCGAGGGCGCAGGCATCCGATGCTTCGTGAAGGGGGAGGTCCTGCAGGACCTCTTCCGCATCGGCACGGCGGAGATCCGGGTGGGGAAGGAGGACGAGGAGCGGGCCGTGCGGCTTCTCCAGGAGACGAAATTCTCAACGGAAGAAGAAGAGTGACGCCTGCCTGCCGGCGATCGGTGATAGAATTTCGCTATCCCTTCCCGCCGAGGTGGCACATGCGGAAATCCGCCGCCTTGCTCCTGATCGGCATCTTCCTGGTGAGCGTCCCGGCGTTTGCGGGGCCGTTCGAAACCGCCGCCGATGCCTACAAGCACGGCGACTACAAGACCGCGCATCGGCTGTTCCGCCAATTGGCGGAGCAGGGGAATCCCGTGGCGCAGTACAGCCTCGGCTCGATGTACGCGGAAGGGCTGGGGGTCCCGAAGGACTACGCCGCGGCGGCCAAGTGGTTCCGGAAGTCGGCGGAGCAGGGGAATCCCAACGCCCAGTACAACCTCGGCGTCCTCTACGCCGGCGGTCAAGGCGTTTCGAAGGACCCCTCCCATGCGGCCGAGTGGTATCGAAAAGCGGCGGAGCAGGGGCTCGCCGTGGCCCAGACCAACCTCGGCTTCCTGTACGCCAATGGCCAGGGCGTTGCGCAGGATCTCCCCGAGGCGGCCAAGTGGTATCGAAAGGCGGCGACGCAGGGGGATTCCGTCGCCCAGTTCAACCTCGGCTACATGTGCGAGAATGGCCGAGGCGTCCCGAAGAACTACGCCGAGGCGGCCAAGTGGTATAAAAAGGCGGCGGACCAGGGGCACGCCTCCGCCCAGAACAACCTCGGCGACCTGTACGACGATGGAAAGGGGGTCAAGCAGGATTCCAACGAGGCGGTGAAGTGGTATCGAATGGCCGCGGAACAGGGGCACGTCTTCGCCCAGGCCAATCTCGGCCGCATGTATGAGAAAGGAAATGGGGTCTTGCAGGACCCGTCCGAGGCGGCCAGGTGGTATCGAATGGCCGCGGAACAGGGATTCGCCCGTGCCCAGCACAATATCGGCGTCCTGTATGCCGAGGGCCGGGGAGTTCCCCAGGACTATGTCATGGCGTATATGTGGTTCGACCTTGCCGCTAAACGGTCCCCCGAATCCAAGGCCGAAGATCGCACCACGGCGTTAAAGAACCGCGACGGCCTCGCTTCCAGGATGACTCTCGCCGAAATCGCCGAGGGGCAGCGACGGTCCCGGGAGTGGAAACCGAAGTCGCACAAGTGAGGGCATCGCCAGTCGCGGCGGCAATCCCGATCCGGTCAGGGTCCGATGGCGGACCGGGAAACGAATCCGTGATGCGTCTTCATCGTCGCCAGTCCCTTTTCATAGTGTGATTCCGCCATCAGCCTCCCCGAGAGGCGGTGCGTCTGGAAGTCGAGGACGATCTCGTTCATCGAGATTTCGTAGTCCACGTTGAACAGTTTTTTGTAGATGTACGTGTTTTTTCCCACCGAGCTCCCGCATCCGAACACCAGGATCGGCCGGCTGCCCGGCAGCGGCTCGGGGATCTTCCCCGCGATCGGTATGTGTTTGTGGCCGTGCAGGATGACCTTCACGCCGTGGGTGTCGCAGAAGCGGATGAATTCCTGCGCGTTCGCCAGGCCGTCCATGTGCTCGTAGGCGTACCCGATGAACTTGCGCAGGGAGGCGCCCAGGGTCTTCATGTGGAACCTGCGCATCTCGGGATCGATCCTGCGGAATTGCAGGGGATGGTGATGCAGCAGGGAGATCAGGAGGGGGTGGGGATTCCCCTCGGGGGTGGCATGCAGCATCTCTTCGATGGCCCGGTACTGCGCCCCCGTGATTTTCCCCCGAGCCATCCGCCCGGCGTCGGCGGAATTCCAGCAGAGGATCCCGACGGGGTGATTCGGGATCCACTCGATCCGTGCATGAGTGGCGGGCGCCAGCGAGGAGGGGGTGGCGCGCATCCGCAACACCCCTTTCCTTCGCACATCGTGGTTCCCGAGCACGAAGATCGGGTCCCGGCCGCACGGGTGCAGCTCTTTCAGGAAATCGTGGAAGTCGTTCGCGCAGATCACGTTGCTCTCGTCGGGGGTCTGCATGATGTCGCCGCTCACCAGGAACACGATGGACGATTCGCCCTGGTGCCGCTTCATGTACTCCTTCGCCAGGTCTTTTACCCTTACGATCCGCTCGATCGAATTTTTACTGCCGATATGGGTGTCGCTCATGTGCAGAAAGGTCAGCCGGGAATCCGAGTGGATCCTGCAGGACGGAAACGCCTCCAGGTATGGATGCACGGCGAGGTTTCCCGGCGCGTGCGCGAGGTCGTCTGCCCGGGAGAGCACCCAGTGGATGGCGTCTTCGGTCCGCTCCGCGGGAAGGGGGAAGAACAGGGGTTCGTCGCGTACGCGCCAGAGCAGGATCGCCGGCCAGCGGGTGGATTTCGACAGGGCGGAGTGGAACGGCGGGTAGACGTCCGTTATGGCGAACTCCCTTTGGGGGAGCTCGTTCATCTGGAGGACGAGGTGCGGGTCGGACCGGATCGTGCGGGACAATTTCGCCAGGAAGGCTTTCGAGGTCAGCAGCCGGTCGACGGGGTCGGATTCCTGTAGCCCGG